>JADFXZ010000007.1:542-23784 GCA_015233265.1 Nitrospirota bacterium | reverse complement strand
CATTTTTTTGGAGCCGGATAGACGAGGAACTCTTTTGAAGGTTGTATTTTTGTGCATCTGATAAAGAAATTAAATGGAAAGACTGAGCACACGTAAATTGCCCTGATGGACTGAGTGCCGCGCGTGGGAAATGTAAAGGGAACATGCCTGAACTGTGAGGTCTTTGTTTGCACAAATGGAAACAGAACGCCCGTGCTCTCAGCCGCCACATCGAGCAGAAAGCCAGGCAGGAAGCCTCTATTGGTTGTCAGAGTGATTTTCATTGGAAATTCCACACCGGCGAAGACCTCATTGGGGGCTTCTATTGCGACTTCGATTTTGCTTAAATTGCGTTTGCCGAATATCCCCGATACGCCCATAAAGCCAAGCATTGCCGCCGCGATCAAATATATCAGATTATTGCTCGTGTTTGCCGCCGAGAAACCCAGAAATATGGACAACGCTATGTAAATCCAACCGGCCTTGTGTATTTTAATTACGCCGGGGTAGGGAGTTCTTCGATTATGGATTTTACAATCTCCTTCTTTGTGTTTGAGTCGATGTCTTCTTTAAACAATACACGATGGGAGATAGTGTATGCGGCGAGGGTCTTAATGTCTTCCGGTATGACGAAACAGCGGTCACAGATGTAGGCGTGTGTCTTGGCGGTATTGGTAATGGCAAGCGCCCCCCGCGTGGAAAGCCCCGCGTGCAGGTATTTATTTGTCCTGGTCAGTTCCACGAGATCCATTATATAGCTTAGAATTTTCTCAGACACAAAGACGTTATCTTTGATGTGGTCCTGCATCTGCACTGCCTCGGTCTTGTCCATAATTGGAGCTATTGAGTATAGGGCCTCGCGTCTGCTGCCCCCCCTGAGGATTTGCATCGCGGCCTCTTTGGCAGGGTAGCCTATGCCGATTTTCAGCATAAATCTGGCAAGCTGCGATTCAGGAAGTGGGAATGTCCCGTACTGTTCGACGGGATTTTGAGTAGCAAGGACAAAGAACGGTCTTACCAGCTTGTATGTCTGCTCTTCTATTGTAACCTGCTTTTCACCCATGGCCTCAAGCAGTGCGCTTTGGGTCTTGGGGGTTGCCCTGTTTATCTCATCAACCAGGACAATATTGCTGAAGATCGGCCCTTTGTGGAACTCGAATTCCCCCTTGTTCTTGTTGTAAATCGAAAGGCCGGTGATATCTGACGGCAAGAGATCACTAGTACACTGAATTCGCCCGAAGTCCAGGCCAAGCGCCCGCGCAATACCAATAGCAAGGGTAGTCTTACCGAGGCCTGGCATATCCTCAATCAACAGATGACCGCGGGAGAAAAAAGCTATCAGCGATAGCCTTATCGCCGTTTCTTTGCCATGCAGAAACGGCGACAGGCAATTCATTATGCTTAGAATCCGTTCGTTTTTTATCTCAATCTCTTGCGTTTGTATCTCTCCTTAGTCCTATGCCGTCGTGCTGAGGATTGCTCCAACACCGCTCTCGTTTGTGCCTTGACTATTAGGCAAATTTTGAACCAATGTCTGCAGGAATTCGGAAAGTGATGTCAGACCGCCCGTTGTACTGCCGCTGCCGCCCGTAAGGGTTTCTACCAGGTGCTGGAAAGCTGAGTTCAACTGCGAAGTGGACGTATTTGTCCCTGATGTGTTTGAATTAAGGCTCTGCAGGAGATTTTGAAGATTTGCTGAGAGATTGCCATAAGTGTCAGTGGTTGAGGCGGTGCTGCCGGCAGCCTGCGTCTGAGTCCCCTGCGCGTTTTGATTAAGGGCCTGAACCAGGCTGTACATGAAGGCAGGCAGCGCCTGATTGTCTTTGTTGTCGCCTAATAGTGTGTTCTCGCTGCCAGTGTTGGCTGCCGAGCCTGCGGCCTGCGGTGCATTTGGCTGCAACGTAGAGTCTGCATAACGCTGTTCATAAAGGGATTAGCCGCAACGCCGCCTTGCTTGCCTCCAACCTTTCCCTTGTCACTATCGCCGTCTGTATCCTGTGCCGAACCTATGTTTTGAGTAGACTGAAGCAATGTAGACTGCACATAACTAGTATACGCCATACCCCCATTTACGCTGTCAACTCCCATGTTAACCTCCGTGTAAGCGCGATTACTATCGCTAATGATTAATACAACCCATAAGTTCCTTATCGGCAGTAATATTACAATACTTAAGCGTTATTTGGAAGGCTCATCAGGATACGGCAAAAATACTGAAATAGACATATTGTTCGCTATCTCTGGCAGCCTGCACTTATTAGGTTTATCGAGTTGGCCTATGGCAGGGCAATCGCATTAGAGATTTCCTCATCTGGATTCGAGCAACAGTGGGAATCTACCTGAACAGTCTTAAGAAGAATCATCCTGAGCTTGTCGAAGGATTTCCGATGTATGCCGATATTAGATATAAAGGAGCATCCTTCGACAAGCTCAGGATGATTCAAATATTCTTACTTATATAGAACACGTTAGATATTATTTCAAATGCGTTTGCCCTGCTGCCTGCGGCGATTTAGTAGACATTGACGGCCTGAAAAGGCTATACTGCATGGAAGATGTTTGGAGGATGATGGTATGGGTGAGATAAGGGTACAGGTGGATTTAGAGAACTTCGTGGACAGGTATTTATGTATGAGAAATAAGCTGCCTGAAAGTGCCATAAGAGAATACTCGACAACGGCCATTGTGGATACAGGGGCAGTAATGCTTATGCTGCCGAGGGATGTTGTGGAAGAACTTGACCTGACTATTTTACGAAAGGTAATCGTTTATTATGCTGACTACCGACGCGATGAGCTTGACGTTGCCGGTACTGTTACCATCAAGATAGGCAAGAGATTCATGAACACAGATTGCCTTGTAGGGCCGCCAGCTGGTATACCACTGATAGGGCAAGTAATACTTGAGGAACTCGACCTCATCGCCGATTGCCAGAGGCGGACTCTTACTCCGAGGCCAGAGTCCCCAATATATCCAATGCTGATGATGAAATAGCAATAATAACAAGGAGATAGCGCATGATAGGTTTTATAGGCGGCGGTAACATGGCTGAGGCCATAATTAAAGGAATTAAGGACATGGCTTCCCATCACATAAAAGACATCTTTGTCTCAGAGCCGAGTAAGCAGCGCCGTCTCTATATAGAGTCTACATATGCCGTCAGCACGACTGACAATAACAAAGAGCTGGCTGCAAAGGCCGATATTATTGTCATCGCAGTAAAGCCTCAGATTATAAGCGCACTCGCCGAAGAGCTTGCAAGCGTAGATATATCGAATAAAACCCTCGTATCGATAGCCGCCGGTGTATCGATTTCCTATCTCAGGCAGGCATTGAAGACGGCAAATGTCATTCGGGTGATGCCCAATACCCCCGCCTTAGTGCTCAAGGGAATGTCCGTTATTGCAGCGGCTGAGGGCGTTTCGCCACAGACATTGGAAGTGGTAACTAATATATTTTCCTCCATCGGGAAGACGCTCATCTTGCCTGAGGCGCAAATGGATGCGGTTACAGCTGTCTCAGGAAGCGGCCCGGCCTTTGTTGCGTTCTTTATTCAGAGCATGATTGCCGGTGGAATATCACTTGGCCTCGACGCTCAGACCGCCTCAGTGTTGGCCCTTCAGACGCTGGCCGGTACGTCTGAGCTGCTTTGTCAACGAAGCCCCGAAGATGTCATAAAGATGGTCTCATCCCCCGGTGGAACTACTGTAGCGGGGCTGAAGGTCATGCAAGAGTCAGATGCTGCGGGGTTGATTGCCAATGTGTTGAGGGCAGCGGCCACGCGAAGCGCCGAGTTAAATATTAAAATAACTGGGCAGTAAAAGTTATAATAGATTCAGGAGGGCTGGAATGTTTATCTTTGGAAATCTCATAGGCGCTGTAGCAGAGATTGCCGACCTGATACTGGGGGCTTACATGTGGATTGTCATCGTTGCCGCCCTGATAAGCTGGGTTAACCCCGACCCATATAACCCTATTGTGAGATTCTTATATCTGGCAACAGAGCCGGTGTTGCGGCCTATCAGAAGAAGGCTTGGCAGCCTCGGCGGCATGGACATATCGCCTATGATTGTCGTGCTGGCCATAGTGTTTACACGGTCATTTCTGGTGCGAAGCCTGATGCAGGCAAGCCATGTGCTGCGCTGAAACCCAAAAATAATCTGGTGCTGTTCAAAAATTATCGGCTTTTTTCAGGGCAGTAAACTTATTTTAATTGCTGCGTTATGATATAATTGTTTCGTTTAGAGAGTTAAACGCTTAATATAAGCCTTTAGGAGATAAGGAGGCAGCATGAGGATTACGCCGCTGGATATACAGCAAAAGCAGTTCCCTGTAAAGTTCAGGGGATTTGATGTTGAGGAGGTCTATGCCTTTTTAGAAGTCCTCAGGGAAGAGATGGAAGAGCTGCTTAGGGAAAACACATCGCTCAAAGAACAGATTCACATCATCGAAGGCCAGCTCAAAGAACACAAGAACATGGAGACTACCCTGAGAGAGACCCTGATAACCGCCCAGCAGATGATTGAGGCATATAAGACAAACGCCAGAAAAGAGGCCGAACTAATCACACGGGAGTCGGAACTCAGGGCAGATGAGATAATTAAACGGGCACAGGAGCGCGTTGTCAAAATCCATGAGGACATTGTAGATTTGCGGGGCATAAGAAGACACTTCAAAGAAGAGGTAAAGCGTCTCATCGAGAAACTCCTGCGGGAGATTGAATTTGACAAAGAGAGAGAGGGCGAGACCGACGCATGGGAAAGAGACACCAGACGACCAGGGGCTGACGACGGCATTGAGCACGTATAACAGACTAAAAGGGGTTCATGATATAGTCCCCCCCGATGCGTTCATATGGAATAAGATAGAGACAACGGTCAAAGATTTGTTTTACATCTTTGGTTATGATGAGATCAAAATACCCGTCATAGAATCCACAGAGATATTTACGCGTTCAATCGGGCAGTCCTCTGATATAGTTGGCAAGGAGATGTACACGTTTATGGACAAGGGCGGCAGGAGCATTACGCTGCGCCCCGAGGGTACGGCGTCGTTGGTAAGATGTTATGTGGAAAATGGACTGAAATGGAAGCACTCCTCCCCGCAAAAATATTATTACATGGGGCCAATGTTTCGCTACGAACGTCCACAAAAAGGGCGTATGCGTCAGTTCTACCAAATCGGGGCGGAGTGTTTCGCCGCTGCAGGCCCTGAGGCTGATGCGGAAATGTTGTTTATGATTAACGAGTTTTTTAAAAAGCTGAAAGTGCGGCAGCTTAGGCTTGAGATAAATTCCATTGGATGTAAGGTCTGTCGCCCGGCTTACAAGTCTGCCTTGTCAGAGTTCTTTGCGCATAAAGAGGACTTGCTCTGCAATGACTGCTGTGAAAGGTTGACAAAGAATCCACTGCGAATCCTTGATTGCAAAGTTGACAGCTGCGGGCAGCTCAGAAAAGGCGCGCCGCTTATTGTCGATTACCTGTGCGAGCACTGTAAATCACACCATGAAAGGCTCAGAGAGCTCCTCGATAAAATGCATCTATCCTTTAACGATAACCCATTGATAGTAAGGGGACTTGATTACTATACTAAAACAACTTTCGAGTTTACCACCGATCACCTCGGCGCGCAAAATGCGGTGGCGGCAGGGGGCAGATATGACGACCTCGTAGAGGAATTCGGTGGACGCTCAACTCCAGCCATAGGCTTCGCGCTTGGCATGGAAAGACTTGCCGATTTGGTGAACATGGTACAGGTGCCTCCCTACAACGACAATGGGCCGTTTTTTTACTTTGCCGCCTTGGGAGAAGATGCATGGATGTATTGCCTTTCTATTGTGAATAACCTGGATAAGAACATCACATCTATATGCGGCGAATGGACAAGATCCTTAAAGAGCCATATGAATAAGGCCAGCAGCTTAAACGCAAAATATGTTGTGATGCTTGGCTCAGATGAGATACAAAAGGGAATTGCCACCTGTAAACGCCTCTCAGACGGCAGTCAGGTCGTAATAGCATTAGCACACATTGAAGACTTTGTTAAAGTGGTACAAAGCGGGGGGCGGCCATGATTGAGTCCATGACCGGCTACGGCTCAAGCGAAAGACATGGCCTCAAAGTGGAGATGCGCTCGTTTAACCATAGGTTTCTTGATTTGAACATAAAGGCGCCGCCATTTTTCCTGAAACACGAAATAGCTATCAGAAACTTGATAAAAAACAAATTCCATCGTGGTCATATTGACGTATACGTTACTGTTGCCCCGGAAAACACTTACACGGTGTCCATTAATAAGGATTTCGTAAAAGGGCTTATTCACGCGGTAGCTGAGGTCAAGGACGAGCTTCACCTGCGCGGTGAGATAGACTTCGCGGCTATTTTATCGTTTAAAGAGGCAGTGGTTACTCAGATGAGCGAGACGCCGGAGGACTCAGTAGATGAGGTCTTCCACGAGGCCATAGACAAACTAAAGGCGATGAGGCAAAAAGAAGGCCAAATTCTTCTTGTTGAAATCATGAGGCACATCGATGTAATAGACACCGCCTTAGGTAAAATAAAGGAAGACTCCAGCGGGGCTATGGACAGGGCCCTTGACAGGATTAAAAATAGAATGAGGGAACTGTTGGATGCATCACCGGTTGACGACGCGCGCCTCTTACAGGAGGCTGCCCTTATGGCCGAGAAATATGATATTTCCGAAGAAATCCAGCGAATTGGAAGCCACCTGAAACAATTCAGACAAAATCTTGCGGATAATGATAAAATAGGCAGAAAGTTGGATTTTATATTACAAGAGCTTAACAGGGAGGCGAACACGATTTCCTCGAAGACCGATTTGTACTCGATAAACGCCGTCACCGTTGAGTTAAAGGCAGAGATAGAGAAGCTGCGCGAGCAGGCGCAAAATATTCAATGAACGATTCAATGATAAAAAATGGACTCAACGAGTATGTAAATAAGGGACGACTCTACATACTCTCAGCCCCGTCCGGGGCGGGCAAGACCACGCTCTGCGGTGAGATACTCAAGACCATCCCCTCTTTGAAGGAATCCGTGTCATTTACGACGCGAAGTCCGCGCACCGGAGAGCATAACAATATTGATTATACTTTTGTAAGCGTTGATGAGTTTAAGGAGGCGCTTGCCGCCGGTGAGTTTATTGAATGGGCAGAGGTGCATGGTAATTACTATGGCACGTCAATAAAAAGGATACAAGAGATTCAGGCTGACGGCGGCGATGTGCTGCTTGACATAGACACACATGGGGCAAGGCAGATAAGGGCCAGACACATAGATGCCACGTATATATTCATACTTCCCCCGTCGCTTGAGATGCTGCGCGAACGCCTGTATAAGCGCAATCTCGATGACGAGGCAACTATCACCCGAAGACTTAATAAGGCAAAGGACGAAATCAGAGAGTGCATGTACTACGACTACATCATAGTTAATGACAACCTGCACCATGCCATTGATGGCCTGAAGTCGATAATACTGTCAAGCAGACTAAAGGCGGATTGCCTGAATGCCGATTGGTTTGAATCCAAGTTCGGCATATTCGGCGTGTCTTAGAGTTTACGGGAGTTTGCGGCTAAATAATAAATGGAAATAGGAAAAAATAAAGTAAGTACAGGAGGAATCTTATATGGACTCAATCTCACTGCCAATAGAGCTTGACTACAATGAAGTAGACGGACGCTTCAGGCTTGTGCATATCATATCGCAACGGGTAAAGGAGCTTGCCCACAAGGGGAAACCGATGGTTGCCTCAAAGGCACATAAGCTGACCACAATAGCCCTTGAGGAGGCCATAAGCTATAAACTTGAGTTTATTACCGGTGCAGAGGCAAAGCAGGCAAACGAAGAGGCGAAGAAGCTCGACTACAAGAGGTTCTTAGAGGAGAAACGCAGGGCAAGCGAGCAGGAAGACCTCTCCGAACTCGAAAAAGACCTCAAGTTCTATCTCGACGAGAGAGAAGAACCCGGCACGAAGCACACCATAGACACACTGTTTACCGACGGGGACCCCTCATCAGATATGGAGTAGTTATTCCCAATGGAAGATAGGCAACGCCAGCCGGCTGGTACTGTTAAGTATGTGATACTCGGTGTTACGGGCAGTGTTGCTGCCTTTAAGGCCCCGCTCTTAGTGCGCGCCATCAGGGACTGCGGCATAGGGGTGAAGGTAGTTATGACTGAGGCCGCAAGGCAGTTTGTCACGCCGCTATCACTTGAGCTGGTCTCAGATAATCCCGTACTGTGGGATAGTTTTCAGCAGCCGCTGTCTCACATAGGGCTTGCCCGGGATGCCTCAGCCCTTGTAGTGGCCCCGGCTACGCTTAATACGATTTCCAAGTTTTCTGCTGGCATTGCGGACAACCTGCTGACAACACTTTTTATGGCCCTGAGAGCTCCTTGTATCATAGCCCCTGCTATGAACTGGAGGATGTATGACAATGCGATATTTAAGGAGCGTCTCAGGTATCTGAAGGACAAGGGAGTTATAGAAGTGACGCCTGAGTGCGGGACGCTCGCCTGTGGAGAAGAGGGCGTTGGGCGCATGGCCGGGTTGCAGAGGATTATCAATGCGCTTAGGCGGTCAATTGGGGCAAATGACATGAAGGGCATCAGGGTAGTTGTGAGCTCAGGTCCGACAAGGGAATACATAGACCCTGTACGCTTTATAACAAACAAGTCGTCGGGGAAGATGGGCTATGCCCTTGCGCGCACTGCAAGCATCAGGGGGGCCTCTGTAACGCTTATAAGCGGACCAACACATCTGCCTGCCCCAGGTGATATGAGTGATTTTGAGATTATACGGGTTGAGACCTCTCTCGAAATGGAGGTTGCAGTTTTAGAGAAATCCAAAGAAGCTGACATCGTGGTGATGGCAGCTGCAGTTGCTGACTTTAAACCTGAGGTGGTTTCTCAGGATAAGCTCTCGCGCTGCGATGGCCTTACCCTCACGCTCACTAAGACGGCTGATATTCTATCAAAGCTATCCGCACAAAGACATACCTCTAATAAACCGTATATTACCGGTTTTGCCGCAGAAATAGGCGATAAAAAAGACAGGGCGCGCCAAAAGCTGCAGAAAAAGGGTATCGACATGATCGTCTTTAATGACGTTACCGCCGACGGGGCAGGCTTTGACTTCGATACCAATATTATGACTATTATCACAGGGCAGGAGGAACTAACCATCCCTAAAATGTCAAAAGAAGATGGTGCCAATATTATTTTCGACAATATACTCCAACACATTAAGGGGAGTATCTGATGCATCCGGATAAACTGGACAGACTCAGAGAGAAGGTCTTTGAAAGCGGCAACCCCAAGCTCTTCATCCCCCTTGCGCAACAGTACAATGGTCGCGGCATGACCGCCGATGCTATACATGTGCTTGAGTACTGTATAGAGCTATTCCCTAAATTCATGAGCGCTCGTGCTGCGCTGGGCAATCTCTACATGGAAAAGGGCTGTTTCATTCACGCCATTGATGAGTTTGTCGTGATTGCCTCGGATATTCCCAGAAACATACTGACTCATAGAAAACTTGCCAAACTCTACAGTGCCATAGGGCAGCCCCAAAATGCCCTATTGTCATATGAAACGATACTAACAATAGATCCGTCAGATGAGGATGCCCTGTCAAACATTCACAAGATCATGGAAGTGGAGGAATCCGCCAAAGAACATGCAAGGCAAGAGGCCGCGGCGGTGGCGGTAATGGATGCCGCCACAGGTTTTGATATTGAAGACGCCACCACTTCCCCCCTGATTAAACATGTGGACGAATACGAGCTACCCCCGGACATTGACATTGATGACGCTGATGACGCTGAAGGCGACGAGGGAACACTCGAAATCAAGAAAGAGGAGCCTCAAGCCGGTGAAATCCCTGCCACAATAACTGCTGATGATGCTGAGGTCAGAGATGACAGCGCCGCTGATTACACAAAAACGGAAGTCATGCCTGAGCGCGATTATATGCCAGATTATGCACAGACCGCACTGCCGCAACCCATTAACCCCGTCGACGAACACGATCTGCCCCTGGACATGGACATTGACGGCGATGCCACAGCAGAAATCAAGGGGCAGGAGCAGCCACAAGCAGATGAAATTCCATCTGAGGAAATCAGCGCTGACTCAGAAGTCATGCCTGAGCGCGATTATATGCCAGATTATGCACAGACCGCACTGCCGCAACCCCCATTACCAGTGGACGAATTCGAACTGCTTACAGACGATGCTCAGGAGTCGGTCGAGATCAGACAAGAGCAGCCACTATCCGGTGAAATCTTATCTGACGATATAACGGCTGATGAGGAACATAAATCCGATTATATAATGGAAGAAACGAAACCCGCTCAACCTGTGGAAGAACACAAACACCTTGCAGACTCAGATTATGCTGAAGAGACGGTCGAACTCAACGCGCAGCCCTTATCCGATGAGAGCATCCCTGCTGATACAACACATGAAAGGACTTTGGAAGCCGCACCTCCGTTTGATTCAGGGGAGGAATACAAACTGCCACCAGAAATAGACATTGGCGGCATAGAATACATTGAAGGGGAAGACCAACGCACAATGGAACCCCTGTCCGGTGAAATCCCCCTTTCTGTGAAGACAGATGAGGTCAAGCCAGACTTATCGTCAGACGTGATAAATGAAGAGGCTGCCCCCCCTAAAATGCCTGAACCACCTAAACCTGAGGAACAATACAAACCTATTGCAGGCTTAGATGATGCGCTGCAGACGCACGAACTCAACGCGCAGCCCCTGTCCGATGAAATCACCACTGCAGATGACATTCCTGGAGCAGATGTGGATACTGCCCCGGATTTTGGAATTGAACAGACGACACAACCAGCACCATTTAATACTGTGGGACAATGCTCTATAAACGACATAAACGGAGGCGAGGGCTTGATCAAACTAACAGTGGAAGCATTAACCGATGAGGTCATTCCTGCTGATACAACACGTGAAAGGGCCTTGGAAGCAGCACCTCCAGTAATGTTTAATCCTGCGGAGGAATATGAACTCCCCCCTGACATAGACATTGGCGACATAGAAGACGCAGGAGGCCTTGGGCAACTCACAGTGCAACCCCTGCCCGGTGAAATCCACCTTTCTATGAGGACAGACGAGGTCAAGCCAGACTTAATGTCAGGACAAATGCCAGAAATGATAATTGATGAGGCTGTCCCCCCTGAGCTGCTTATTCCAGTTAATGAATACGAGCTTCCCCCGGTCATAATCGAAGGCGGCGATGTTGTGGCGGCTGAGCTCACGTCTAAGCCTGTTGAAGATGACCTGTCCACTGATGAGCCCACGGCGGCTATCGATGTAGCACAGGTAGTGGAGGAGGAACCGGAGGGAATGCAAGAGGCTACGCCTGCCGATACTTTTGACTTTACCATCGAAGAGACTATTAGGGGGGCTGAGCCGCCTGACTTAGTTGAGGTGGAGCTTGATTTAGTGCCAGAAGATCTCCCTCCGCTTGCTCTGATTAATCCCGTGGAAGAGCTTGAACTTTCTCCAAAAGGCATAGATACCATAGCCGGCGCGGCTAAAACGCTACAACACATGGCGGAACCCCAGATATATGAACCCGCACTAAAAGCCGAAACCGTCAGCGATGCCTCACCTGAGCGAGGATTGGATAAAGAATCGGCTGAAATAATAACTGAAAAACCTGCCCCGCTGCCCACGGGCATTAAAAGTAAGCCCATCAAAGATAAGCCCTTAGACGTCGAAGATAAGCCCTTTGCGCAAGACACGAAGATAATCAAAAATCAGATTTCAAAACGGGTTGAGGGCAAGGTAAAACCCGAAACAATCGACAGTGGCCGCGTGTGGCTCATGCAGGAGCTTGATATGATAGACAGCTATATAATTACTGAGCACTATCTGGCGGCCATAAAGGCATTTCAGCGTCTTTTGGAGCGATATCCGGGAGACGAGGAAATACTAAAACGTCTCAGCGACATCAGGCATCTGGCAAAACACGTGGACAAAGACGATAACGCGATGATACGAAAACTTCGCCACATTAAAGATAAACTAAAAGAGAGAAAGGGATAAGAATATGCAGCCACAGGTAACGGGCGAAAGCGTAGGAAACTCCAGGGTGGGCAGACTCAGACAATGGCTTCAAGGAAGGCGCGTTGGGGCATTTCTCATAACCAATCTTATAAATATCAAATACCTGACCGGCTTTAGCGGCTCAAGCGGATATGTACTTGCAACCGGTACATCTGCTGGCACATCAGGGTGTTATTTCTTCACAGATTTCAGATACAAAGAACAATCGGCTTCCGAAATCAGCTCATGCGATATTGTAATAACGAAACATGACCCCATAAAGTTTATAATAAAGTTCATAGAAGACAAGAAGATAAAAAAATTAGCCATCGAAGATACCCTCTGTCTCAGGTCATATAAGATGTTAAGTAAGCGGTTTGCGCTTGAGGCACTGACCGACGCGGTAGAAAATATCAGAATGGACAAAGATGAGGATGAACTGCGGCATATAAAAACAGCAATCCAGCGGGCGCAGACCGCCCTACTCGATATAAAACCCCGCATCAGGGTGGGAGTTACAGAGAGGGCCATAGCGTCGATGCTTGAGAATGGATTGAAGGCACAGGGGGTAGAGAAACTGCCGTTTGAGATAATTGTGGCATCGGGGAAGTACTCATCCATGCCACATGCAAGGCCAACAGACAAGGCGTTGGAAAAAGGCGATCTGCTCATCATAGACTGGGGCGGCGAATCAGGCGGCTATTTCTCCGACATGACCCGAACATTTCTCATCGGAGGGGGAAATGATTTGGGCAGGAAAAAAGAGATTTATGATATAGTATTGAAAGCCAACGTAAGGGCACGTGAATCGATAAAGGCGGGGCAGAGTGCGTCGGATGTGGACAGGGCAGCCCGTGCGGTGATTAAAGACGCTGGCTTCGCTCAGTATTTTGGTCACTCGACGGGGCACGGAGTAGGAGTAGAGGTACACGAGAAGCCGTATATAGCGGCAGTGAATAAGAGGCAAAAGATAGCGGAAAACATGGTCTTTACGATAGAGCCGGGGATATATATACCGGAGCTTGGCGGCGTACGAATAGAGGATATGGTTTGTGTTAATGGGCAGGCGGCGCAGACGATAACAAACCTTTCGAGAAACTTAGAAATATTATAGAAGCGGCAGGGCGGCAGGAGGCATTGTTGATAGCTACAAATGATTTCAGAAGAGGGTCGAAGATAGAGTACAAGGGAGAGCCTTATGAAATAGTCGAATTCCAGCACGTAAAGATGGGCAGAGGCGGTGCCTTTGTCCGCGCCAAGATGAAGGGCCTCAAAAGCGGAAAGGTAATCGAAGATACGTTCAACTCAGGTGAGAAATTCCCTAAGGCGAATCTCCAGAGCAAGCAGATGCAGTATCTGTATCTTCAGGACGGCATGTACTATTTTATGGATATGGAAAACTATGAGCAAATCCCGCTGACCGAAGACCAACTTGGCAGCTCCAAGTCCCTTCTGAAAGAGCAGATGGTTGTAACGATACTTTATCACAAGGAGACCCCGCTGGCCGTTGAGCTGCCTATATTTGTGGAGCTTACCATTGCGGAGACAGAGCCTGGATTTAAGGGAGACACTGCCTCAGGAGGGGCAAAACCAGCACGCCTTGAGACAGGCGCGCTCATAAAAGTTCCGTTTCATATTAATCAGGGAGACACTATTAAAGTAGACACAAGGACTATGGACTATATCGAACGGGTGAAGTGATGGAAATTAATGATATTAAAGAACTTATAGAGTTAATCAAAGAAACTGACATCTCAGAGTTGCGGTATGAAAAAGACGGGCTGAAGATAAGCCTCAAGCGAGGGTTGGAGTCTGCCCCGCCGAGGGCAGCAGTTGTGTGCGTGCCTGAAGCGGCGCAACAGCCCACAAAAGATGAGGACTGCGCAAGGTATTTGACCGTAAGATCCCCGATAGTGGGGACATTTTACCGCTCATCGACACCTGATTCCGCCCCGCTTGTCGAACTTGGCGACACTGTGAGAAAAGGACAGGCGCTGTGCATTGTAGAGGCCATGAAGCTGATGAATGAAATAGAAAGCGAGACAGGCGGTGTAATCGTAAAAATATTTCATGAAAACGGCACTGCTGTTGAGTACGGTGAACCTCTGTTTCAAATAAATCCGCTCTGAGATGAAGGATATACCTCTTTTTAAGAAGATACTGATTGCCAACAGGGGCGAGATTGCAATTCGCGTCGAGCGCGCCTGTAAGGAGCTCGGCATTAAGACCGTGGCTGTGTATTCTGACGTAGAAAAGGACGCCATGCACGTCAGGATGGCAGATGAGTCCATATGTATAGGGCCGGCGCGTGCGGCAGACAGCTATTTAAACATCCCGTCTATATTGAGTGCCGCAGAGATTACAGATTCTGAGGCAATACACCCGGGCTATGGATTTTTGTCCGAAAACCCGCAGTTTGCTGAGGCGTGTAAGAAGTCCAGAATATCGTTCATCGGCCCCACGCCTGAGAATATCCGCCTCGGTGGAAACAAGGCAAGGGCCAAACAGATAATGAAAAAAAATGGTATCCCTGTAGTGCCAGGAAGCGACGGCGCTATCACAGACAAGAAGTTAATCGAGAAACTATGCCAGAAGATCGGATACCCTGTTATACTGAAGGCCTCAGCCGGCGGCGGGGGCAGAGGGATGAGAATTGTATATGTCGAGCCACACCTTGATCTAGCGCTGTCATCAGCAGAGGCAGAGGCAGCGGCGGCATTTGGAAACGGGGAGATGTACGTAGAGAAATACATACCCCGCACGCGCCACGTTGAAGTCCAGATAGCCGTCGATAACGAAGGCACAGCCATACACCTTGGTGAGAGGGACTGCTCAGTTCAGAGGAGGCATCAAAAGCTCATAGAGGAATCCCCCTCTGCCGCAATTACTGAAAAGACAAGAGAAAGGCTTGCCAAATTTGCCGTTAAGGCCGCCGAGTCGCTGAAATACAGAAACGTAGGCACTATTGAGTTTATCCTTGACAATGAAGACAATATCTATTTTATGGAAATAAATACCCGTGTGCAAGTCGAACACCCAGTAACTGAACTAGTAACGGGGGTTGATATAGTAAAGGAGCAGATACGCATAGCCTCCGGCCTGCCGCTAAGTATAAAGCAAAAAAACGTAAAATTAAAAGGCCACGCTATCGAGTGCCGCATCAACGCCGAAGACCCGTATACGTTTGCACCCTCGCCTGGCACTATAACATTTCTCTACCTGCCAGGAGGCCCTGGCATCAGAGTAGATACATTCATACACGCTGGTGCAACCGTGCTTCCATACTACGACTCCTTAATAGCAAAGGTCATAGCCTACGGGTGTAACAGAAAAGAGGCCATCGAGAGAATGCGCCGCGCTCTTGACGAATTCAAAATAGAGGGGATTAAGACCACCATACCGTTTCATAAGACGGTCATGTCAAATCCCGATTTTCTCGCCGGCAAGGTTGACACTGGTTATCTGGAGCGGGTAAATGCCGCAGGCAAGTAACAAAGAACTCTATTTAGGCGGCATATGCGTACTGATGGACTGCAGTGGTCATAGGCGTCCACCCTTCGATACGATAATTGACCTCATCGGGGCAGGAGTCAAGTGGGTTCAACTCAGGGATAAAGATGCCTCACGCCTTGCCGTATATAAGGCCGCCCGTCTATTGAAGGCACTGGCAAAGGCCAACGGACTAACCCTTATAATCAATGACTACGCCGATATAGCAGCGGCGGTCGACGCTGATGGCGTACATCTTGGGCAGGATGACCTGCCGATTTCTGCGGCGCGTAAAATACTTGGTGCTGATAAATTAATAGGTATCTCCACACATAATCTGCAACAGGCCATTACGGCACAGGAAGACGGAGCTGACTACATAGGCTTTGGGCCAATATATGCAACAGCTACCAAAAATACTGGACCCCCAAAAGGCCCACACTCTTTAGCTGAAATCCGAAGCCGTATCCACATCCCCATAGCCGCTATCGGAGGCATAGATGAAGGGCATGTCGAAGACCTCATCGAAGCGGGCGCAGACGCCCTGGCCGTGGCATCGGCGATAATGGACGCCGAGGATATATCAAAGGCCGCGACTGACTTTTTAAGCAAACTGAAGGCTTCTCATGATTAAGAGATTACTAACGCCTTAGTTCTTACCTTTTTAATCCACTCCATAGGTGGGCAATTTTGAACGAACTCTTTATTTCCTTCAGGGTGTTGTCAACTGAAATGCCGCTATTAGAAATGCCAAAAGAAAAAAGTTCGGGTTCCAGAATCCCCTCATTAATGCTGCCAGACAGGAGGGTTTCTATCATCACAGTAAATGATGTTAAGAAGCGGTACGCCTCGTCTGTCTGCCGAAACTTATCGGGGTTGAATTCAGGCGGATAGCGCTTGACAAGCTTATAATACGCGGCTTCTATCTCCTGTGTCCCGGCTGGCGCAGGGAGCCTCAATATTTTTAGCGCCGTGTCTCTTGTCACTTTGGCCGCCTCCCCTTTGGTTTAGCCTTTTTAAGGCGCTCTAAGGCTTCAGCAACCCTGTTTTGTATGGAAATAAATTCCGCTTCCCCGTTTTGGCAGCGTTGTTGCAGCAGGTTATTCAGCCTGATAAGAATAGAATCTTTGTAATAGTAACGTATAATTATCTCCGTAAGGTCATCAATTGCTGAGGCTGCCGCTGTCTTTAGGTCTTCCCAATGGTCTTTAATCATGTCGAAAATAATTTCTTGACTTTCTAAGACATCGCCAAATACCAGTACCTCCAACATCTCGTCCTTTAAATGGTCAAGTTCGGACTTTTTTGAGTTAGATTTCACAAATTCCCGAATCAACGCAGCAACGCCACGCCTTTTATACTTCATGTTTAGTACACACCTATAGGCATTTGCCGTAATAAATCCATCCGGATAGCACTCAAGATAATCTCTGATGAAGTTAAAAGGCTCGTAATCCTGTAAAGAGGCTAACTCTTTACGCAGTATTCGAAGCTCCTCTTTCCTCTCTTTAAGATTAGCATTTGGCATTGGTAACGGAATTGGTAATCTAGCCTTATGCTTGAGTGCCGTGTTGATAAATAATTCCCTCTCTAAATCCCTGAAAAACATGTCGGCCAGTGTTTCAATAAGTTTTATATCATATTTAAGTAAGTCTAATAGCGGCTTGAGCTGGCTTACCCGGGGAAAGACAAGAAACCCATATCCGCTCATCAGCCAATCTAATTCCTCCTCGGTTATCTTCTGGGGATTTCTAAGGGCATGTTCAGCATATTCCTTTAGTTTGCCGTTATTTAAGTCCTCTGCAACCAGCACAGACAGCATGGCAAGCCTGATTTCGAGACATCCACCCTCTGCCGCTAGCAGCAATAAATCGGCTAATTCATTGGCAGACCCAAATATCAGATGGAGGTCATGCGCTATCGCACCGCCTAAGACGCGCGGCAGTTCCATCTTTTCCCTTTCAGAGATATGGCTTGAGCGCATTATAACTTCGGAAAGAACCGCCTTATACAGACTAAACTCATACTTACGGTAATCCTTTCTTTCCTCGATGTCGGCTCTTCTAATCTTACCGATAAGGGAAATCTTTTGTTCAAAACTTCCGTGGGTTATGATTTTAATAATATAATCATGGTCTAACAAATTAGTGGGATTGTAGTGCATCAATTTTTCTTTCACCTCTTGCGCTTTATCGCCGGCCACCAATGAAAACAGCAACGGTATAGCCGATACAGTTTTCGCAACCGCCTCCGGTGCGCCTCCTGACAATAATCTAAGGTATCTCGCAGCGTGAAATACAAATGGATAGGAAACCACTCTAAAGAGGGCAACAGGAAGCCCCTCAGATAAAAAGGATAAGTTTCTGTCAACATCCCGAAGCCTGGGGATGTTAACACTGGTTAGTCTCTTGGTGCCAAGCCCCCTGAAGAAGGCAATATCGTCTGAAAGCCATTTAAATGACGGTAACAGCTCCTCGTCCAACAATTCCTTTGTCTGAGCCGCCAGATCAATGAAGTATTTCTTCGTAACCTTCTGAGGACTCTCAACGAATTTACTTATCTGCTTTCTTATCTTCTTTTCAGGGAAATCCTCATCCCTCCATGTGGCAACCCGCCTTCGCAGCTCCTCGGCAGACAGGCTCAAACCCTTTAGCGCCATTAATTGCGTGGGGTCTTTAGCTTCGTAAATAAAATCACGCAATAGAAAGAGAAACTTAACGTCCGGCATGTCTGGATATGAAGTGATGCCCTTTATTTTATGCAAGAAATCGGTAAGCCTCTGCGGCAGTCTCAACGCCTGCTTTGTCAGCGTTTGCCATACGTCTTTTATCTGCTTATCGATGCCTTCATTTCTAATTTCCTGCAAATCGTCGGCATTGATTTTTTCAAGCCACTGCCAATAACTACCCGAAGATAGCAACTTGTCCAGATCCTTTTTTACCCTTCTTTCCTTTGACTTATTCAAGATTGCAGTTACCGTCCCTTTTTAATTACGATACTTCACCCTCTTCTGCCTCTTCCATCTTTTCAAGCAGCCGCGCCTCTATGTCGTCTATGGCGTCCTCATCTTTACCATCCCTTAATGCCAGCTCATACGCCGTGCCTAGTTTAACAAGCTCCTGCTTTAACTGTGGCGCTAATCCATCCCTTGCGACAATCTTCTTGTATTTCTCGATTATATAGTTCAATACGGTATTGCCGCCGCCTCCGGTGTCTTTATCTATCACTTCCCTGTTTCGCACGTCCAGTGTAACATCTTTACTGTTATTATATCCCTTCTGCTGCATTGTAACATGGACAATGCCTTCCTTGTCATAGGCAAATTCTACGACTATAGGACAATTAATCGGAGCCGGTTTCAAAACAAATGGAAATTTACCAATCAGGGTGTTTTCACTGCACAGATTGCTCTCCCCCTGGTAAATCTCAACAAGGACTGAATCCTGATCATGGTAGCATGTGTAATAAATATCGGCCTTACGTACGGGAACTTTTGTATTACGCCGGATAATCATAGAGAAATGGTCTGCCCCCATAGTATTCTCATCGAAGATATCCGCCGTTTTTATCCCTAATGAATGGGACGTGACATCAATGAGGATGTGTCCTAACGGCTCTCCGGTTATAAGTCCGCTTTGAACGGCTGCCCCAAGTGAAACACAAAGGTCGGGGTCAAGTGAATGAGCAATAGGAATATCGAACACGTCCGCTAGTGCACGTTGCACTATGGGTGTTCTGGTAGTGCCGCCCACTAATAACACCTCGCCTATATCGCTGCTGCTTAGCCTGGCCTCTTTCAATGCCTCGTAAACCTTTTCTATAGTCTTATTTACAAGATCTCTTATCATGTCCTCGTAGTCGTCTCGTGTGACCTCGATATCGAGGTTAACCGGTTCACCGTCTATCGTGACAATGGACGCCTCTTTTACGGTGGTATAAGGATTGTCAGAGAGGATGATCTTTGTCTTTTCGGCAATCTCCTTCAACCTTACATGTAATGCCCTGTTATCTGCCGAGAAATCCATCCCCGTTTTCTCTTTTAGATTACGCATGAATAAACTGGTAAGCCTTTCGTCAAAATCATCGCCGCCAAGAGCGGTATCTCCACAGGATGCCAGCACTTCCTTGATTTCTCCCTTTAGCTCAAGGATTGACACATCGAATGTCCCACCGCCAAGGTCATATACGAGTATATATGGACTCGTGAGGGCATCTTCATTGTCCACATAGTCATAGACTAAAGAAGCTGCAGTTGGTTCGTTGACGATACGCAGAACCTCCAGCCCGGCCAACTCTCCAGCCGATATGGTTGCCCTTCTTTGGGCGTCATCGAAATAGGCCGGTACGGTGATTACCGCCTTTTTAATCGTATTGCCGGTGATTACCTCCGCCTTTTCCACAAGGGTCTTCAGGATAAACGACGAAACCTCTTCGGCGGTGAATGTCTTATTGCCAAGATGAACCTTCGTGCCTTTGCCCATGAGGCGTTTTATCGACCGCACGGTATGGTTGGGAAATGCCGCAAGCCGGTTGAGTGCCTCCCTGCCAACTATTATCTTATCATTGCGCTCATCATAGCTTACCACAGAAGGCATGATTGTGGATGTCCCCTCCACAGGCACCACGAAAGGCTTCCCTTGTCTAAGATATGAGATACAGGAATTGGTAGTTCCCAGGTCGATACCACAGATAACTTCTCCACTTATATTACTCATGGTTTTCTCCTTTATAGCTCATCTGGCCATCATCGGCAACTGGCATATCCCCAATTCGCACCTTGGCTGGCCTTATTACATTGCCCTTCCACATGAAACCGGCCTGAAAGATCTTTAACGCAACAGGATTTCCACAATGTTGCGATATACTCTCTACGGCCTCGTGCATTTTTGGGTCAAAGCATAAGCCTTCTTGTCTTATCATCTCAATACCTACTGTAAGCAGCAGTGTTTCGATTTTTTGCCATACTATCTCAACGGCCTCAGATTGGCCCGTCGATAACTCATCGCGATCCTTAAAGGAATTTATGAGATGAAAAAAATTATCCGCCATGTCGACGTAAGGCTGAAGCCCTTCAACTTCCTTCCTGTCGAATCGATCGATTATGTCGGATTTAAATGCCTCGATTACAATTCCATGTTTTCTCAACATCTTTTTAAGGTCTTTTAGTTCCCCGACAAGCTCAACACTATTCTTCTCAATGCTATCAAGTCTCTTAGCCGTGTCCTTTCGCCACTCAAATAATCTTATCGATAATATCCCTTTTATTTTATTCCACATGCGGCATCCTTAAATCGCTGTGATAGATTCGTAGTAATAATAGCACAGGACAGCTGCAAATTACATTAAAAAAGCAATTCCCACCATGCCAAACGCATTAACTGACGGATATAACAAGTATTCACTGGAAGTTGTAATGATTTCTTCATTGTCCTTATGAAACAACCATTTAAGTGACGATTCCGGACAACAGACCGTGTCATAATAGAAAACCAACCACATCAAACCATTAAAAAGACAGTAAAAATGATTCTTCGTCTGAAATCATCCTGTCGAATCATCCTGAGCTTGTCGAAGGATTGCCGATGTATGGGGAAATGACATACAAAGGAGCATCCTTCGACAGGCTCAGGATGATTCTAATTTGCATGAACAATCTCGGAATCTATTATGACACAGTCTGCAAGCTGGAATGACGGAAATGGATAAGGATGACAATAAACTATGCTACTACCGCTTACTTATGATGGAGAACGAATTTATCTTGGTTAATAATGTCAACACTGGACAAAAAGTACCCTTTTGTCTATTGTTCGTTAAATTACTCGTTTGCCTGCAACTTAGAATAAATTACCGATTGTCGCCCCCGTCTTTGACCCGCTAACCCAATACCTGACAGCGTCGTTAATCTCCGAGCTTGCGGGTGTAGTCATCATTTTTTACAATCTGATATATATCATATACATAGTGCTGTGCTTTGTTCCATAATATAATCATAAAGATGATTGGAGGGCGATATGGGAAAAGTAACGAAAGATACAGTAATAGGTAGTGCAATTAAAGAGTCCGCAGGGGCAAAGGCCGTTATCGAGAAGTATTTTGGCGGCGGTTGCTTCACCTGCCCCGGTATCAATATGGAGACTATTGCCTTTGGCTCTATGATGCATAACATGGACCCACAGAAGATTGTCGATGAGATTAATGCGCTCGAAACTCAATAAACCTCTGGAGGAATTAACATGGAATTGAAGTGTTTTGTTTGCGGCACTACTGACAGGAACAGGGTCTTCTTCGAGTGTTACCATGAAGGAGTGAAAAAAGTGACCTGTGTACGCTGTCTGCCAAGCCTAATTCACGGCCAGCACTAATCTGCTGGACTAAACTTCTTGAAGGGGGTGGACTCGCGCCGCCCCCGATTAACTCTTCTTATTATATAATTCGATGATTTTCCCTGTGATATCAACCGCGCTTTTGTAGTATGCTACAACGCTCCTCTCAAGAATTACAGCATAGTCCTCTTTTTTGTTCAGCTCCACCAGCACCTCGCTGATGTCCTTGTAAACCTGCGCCTTTAACCACCTGTCCATTTGCATTACTTCGGCCTCAAGGTCTTCCCTCTGGTGTTTTGCGGTGAGGACTTTTTGGGAGAATTCCAGTTCTGCCGCCGCTGCCTCCTCAGGCTTGAGTCCGCCTTTGTCTATTTTATCTTTGAGTAGCTTGAGTTGCTCTTCGGTTTGCGTGAGAGGTTTTCTTTTCAACTCAAGCGTGTCATGGTAACGCTGGCGATAGGTCTTGACCGGTACAGCCTCGCTCATTATACGCTGTACGTCAAAGACGCCTATTTTCAGCGGCTCTGCCCACAGCAGCGCCGGAACAAGCAGCATAATACTGAGCGTTAAGACCAGCCTCATGCCTGATTTTGTTATCATCTGATTATCCCTATACCATTGCCGGAGATTAGTCCGTTGCCAAATAGCCCACCAGCATATCCGTTCATAATAATATTACCGCTCCATGAGCTGCCAGTCAGTGTGCCGCCTGAGACAGCTCCGCTTATAAATGATGGCCCTATTGTGCCTGTCCACTTACCGCCGCTCCACATGCCAAAATTAAAATATATGTTGATTCCGTTTTTAGAAAAGTCTGAAAGGTATATCTGGTTTGCTTGGGTCAACAGGGTAGAAGCCGTCAGGTTTGAGCCCAAACTGTATGTCCCCGTTATGCTTCCAATTGCGAATATGGACGGTTTAGTCCCCGAAGACGGCGCAAAGAACACGACATTATTCATATTTAAATTGACATAGTCAGCGCCGCTTATCAGCGAACCAGAGAGATTCGTCCGTCCAATCTCAACAGACGGTATATTCAGATATGTCAGCGTCGTAACAGGAGTAGTCTTTGAGCAGCCGGATGCCCCTGTCTCATCGCCGCAGGCCAGATAGAGATACTGCGAGGCCGCCATATACTTATAAATATCCGTCAGCTGTAAGACGTTGTTGCTGTAATAACCCGTTGCAGTGCCCACAGATATAACCGGTACATTGCCTACAACCGCGGTGCCGTAGCTCGTTCCATACACAAGGCCGTTACTGAGCCACGACGCTATATTGAAATACTTGTCGTTACTGTAGTCAACCCTGCTGTGTTGCCCTGTGATATTGTTAAATCCATAATAATAT
>JADFXZ010000007.1:0-458 GCA_015233265.1 Nitrospirota bacterium | reverse complement strand
GGATAGATAAGCCCGCCGTTAGCCGCGGAATAAGATACGACATAACCCTCTGTGTTGTCATACGAATTCGTATATGTGCCCGCGATTGTTCCCATGTTGCCGCTGCTGGTTGCCACACCTCCGGCGATAGCTTTCATGTTAATATAAGAATTTGTCGAAGAGCTGCTGATAGCAAATGCCCACAGTGGATAACCGCTTGGCTGGCTTGATGCACCGGATGCGGTGAAATTAAACGGCGTATACGTCCCCGAATAAGTGTCTGTTGTCATGCTTCCAGTAATTGAACCGCCTTTTGAAAAACTATTTGTGGAGCCGGTGTATTGCGCAAATTCTGAACCAGTAATCGTCCCGCCAAAATTGTATGTCTTAGCTGGTGTTGGAACCGGTGTTGGAACCGGAGTTGGAACCGGTGTTTGCGCTGGCGTCGTCACAGAAGTATTTGGTGTTGTGTTACTTGT
>JADFXZ010000076.1:1090-10132 GCA_015233265.1 Nitrospirota bacterium | reverse complement strand
ATCATTTGGGGAGTTGCCGCACTCATTGCCGGACTGGTTATATTTATCGTTGTCCTGCTCTTTAACATCCTACAGCGAATAAAGGCTCAAAAGGAGCTGATAACATATCAGAATCACTTAGAGGAACTCGTCAGCGAACGAACGAACGAACTTAATGTTACCAATCTACAACTGCAGGAGGATATAGAAAAGCGCAAAATTGTGGAGGAATCCCTGCGCCATAGCCAGGCTCAATTAGTGGAGGCTGAGAAAATGGCGGCACTTGGCGGGCTGGTTGCCGGCGTGGCACATGAAATCAATACCCCGATAGGGATTGCCGTAACCACTGCGTCTCATCTGCAAGACGTAACAAGCAAACTTTCCACCGCTATCAACAACAAGACTGCAAAAAAGGACGAGCTTTTCAACTATTTTAATCACGCCACAAAATCCAGTGAGTTAATTCTATTGAATCTGGAGCGAACAGCCGAACTGGTTAAGAGCTTCAAGATGGTGGCAGCCGACCAGACATCCCATGAAAAGAGAGTATTTAACGTCAGAGATTACGTAGAGAAGGTGATAAACAGCCTCACCCCTAAGCTCAAACAAACATCGTGCGAGATTGTGATTGACTGCCCCGAGGATTTACAGATAGATAGCTATCCAGGCGAATTGGCGCAGATAATAACAAATTTTGTAGTAAACTCTCTCATGCACGCCTTCAACCCGGGGGATAAGGGGATAATGACCATAATGATAGAAAGAAATGCCGATTCTTTATCGTTGAGATTCAGCGACAATGGCAAGGGTATCCCGCAGGAGAATCTGGACAAGATATTTAATCCTTTTTTTACTACAAACAGGGCAGGCGGCGGAACTGGCCTTGGGCTGCACATCCTGTACAACCTCATAACCCAGACCTTCAAGGGTACTATATCCTGCGAGAGTGTTGTAGGGCAGGGTACCACCTTTAGTATAACGATACCAATGGTCTGAGCTTTGGGAAGATCAAGGCTAGCACATAATATCCCAGGGCAAACGCAATATATAGGTCAACTATATGGTATTGACAAAAGGGCAAAAGAGCTGGGGCTTTCAGAGGCTTAACTGTGCAGGATAAGGCAAACGGGCTGGTACCTTATAAAAATTTACGCTATTACTTTGAACGGCTGCCATACGCCGAGAACGAAGAGGATTATAAACAACTGCTGCCTCATTATGTCAACAGGGGTGTACTCGGTAAATCAACTGGTGTACTTATTTAGACACTTACGTTGCAATCACTTGGTCACCAAACATCTCATCTCCCACTCAACGAAGCTCTTGTTAGCGGCTTGACAAACAGCGGCGGCTTGAAACTCTGCCGAAATCGGACGTATTTAAATGAAAAAAGGGGGCTGTCCTTCCCCCCCTTTTTTTATTTATCGCTTTACTAATTTCTTTCAGCTACTTTTTTTTCAGGGCAGTGAGCCTGTCAGCCAGACTTGTAGGCTGAACCTCTCCTTTTACCTCCCTGAGGGCCGCCGCCACATGTTCATCATCTTCGAGAGACACGGGTTTCAGCAGATCTGAGCGTGTTTTGGCCGCATCGGCCTTTGCTGAGGCGTCATCTGTGATGTGCTTCATTGCCTTTAGCGCCACATTGAAATTATCTGTACCCAGTCCGGCAACCGTTTTGGTGGCCGCTTCCTTTTCCTTTGCCATCTGCTCCTGCAGTTTTGCCTTCTGCATATCTCGCATGGCCTGTGTGTATTGGGATTTTGCCTCTTTTAGTTTTTTGGCCGCGTCCTGTGTTATTTGCTCCAGGTACTTGAACATATCCTCGGCCTCTGCCGCTGCCTGCTTTTCTTTGTCAACATCGGGGGACATCTTCTCTATGTTTTCTATCAGCGATGCCAAACTCTTCTCTATCGACGCCTTTTTGGCTGGGTCTGTCTCAGCGGCTATCTTTTGATTCAGTATCTCGGCGGCCTCCACGCGCTGATTGTACAGGGTGACCATTTTGGCGGCCTCGTCCTTTTCTTTAAGCATGGTTTGGCGCGCTTTGGCGGCCTGAACGCTGACCTGCTCAAGTTTCTGGTCCATTTCCTTTATTTCAGCCTCAGTTGCCCCTTCCGGATCAAAGGAAACCAATCCTTCTACCACCGAGTTGACGATCTTGTCCATTGTGACCTTTCCATAATTCGTAAAAAATCCCATCTCAATTACCTCCTTAGAGCGTCTTACGAAATTTCTAGTTCAGGCTCGACCAGCTCTATGCCTGCCATTATCGTTACCCCGGCCTCCTTTACAGCGCCGAACTCATCCTTTACCTTCTCCATCGTAACCACTATATATTCATTTATACCGGCATCCCTGACATATCTCATCGACAGGCTGTCTATCTTCATGCCAGTCATCCCATACGGGTCAAGCACCACGGTCTCGGTAAACGGAATCGGTTGCATGTAATCCTGGTCTTTATTGCCAATTGTCCTGCCATATGACAGTTCGCCGTCTATTATGAAGTCCTTGTATCCTATTAGGCCAGTGCCATCGTTAAGCCACACGCCCCATTCGTCCTCGTTGGCAGGGAATATCTCATCTATCACCCTGAAGTAAGCAAGCGATACAAGCTCTGTGTTTTCGACAACTATGTGCAGGATAGACTCGTCTTCCTTGTCCATAGTAGACTGAAGATAGAGCTTATAGTTACTCATAGTGCCTGTGGTGTATTTACCAGCGGCAACTACTGTGTGCGACTCCGGCCCCGGGGATTGCACCTTTAGTTTCCCCTCGTTAACGAGAAACTTTGTCTCGTCAATCTTCACAATGCTGTTGATTTTCAGGCCGAGGGGGATGGTTGAGTCCACGCGCTGTTTCTTTCCTTGAAGAAGGCCAGACAGCGCCTCCTTTTGTCTTTCCACTATATGCTTAAATATTCCCATAGCACCCACTGTCAGTCCTCCTCATTTAGTCCAATCTGAATTTCGCCGACGAGCCCGAACTCTTCCGCTTGTTATATATATAGTAGAATATCAAAGCCGCTATCACAAAAATCAGCAGCCACCTGAAAAAATGAGACTCTTTTTTTGCCGCCGGAGAAGCTGAATCGAGGACTTTTTTGTTCAAAGCAATGTCGGCGTCTACCCCCTGGGGCACATACGACGGGTCAATAGGCTGCCCCTTAAGCTCTGCTACCTCTTTATCGAGTCCTGCGAGTTTTGCCTTTAACTCAGCGTTTTCGCCTGAGAGCTTTTCGGTCTCCTGCCGCCATCTCTGAATATCTGGGTCATTTTGATGGTTATAGTACATTCTTGAGTAGTTTCTGTCAGAGGCATGGTCCAGCATGAACCACAGAAACATGGCGTCCCACATGCCAAAAGACGGCGCGCCCATATAGGCGTAGTGAGGAGGCTGATAGTTGTAAGTCGTATAGAAATTATCCCTTCTGTAGGCATAGGTGTTGCCGTCATAGCCGGAGGAGCGGTTTACAATGGGGTTACTCCTGTATCCGGAGTAGTTTGTTGTGGTATCTTTAGATTTAAACTGGCCCTGCTGCGCCTCATACTTTGCGAGGGAGTCTTTGGCCTGTTGTTTAGAGACACTGGTGTTTAGTTTTTGGTCATACGTAGAGGGTTTTGTGGATTGGCCGCCAGCTGAGGCCGTCCCTGCGGAGTTACCGTATTTGCTGGCCGGGGGGCTGCCAGATGCTGGGGTGGCGGCAGAGTTGCCGTACTTTTTTTTGGGAGTGTCCGATTGATTGCTCAGCGAGGACGGCATAGTGGCAGAGTTGCCGTACTTTGATGCCGGGGCAGATGAGGTCTTGCTTGTCGATGACGAGTTGCCGTATGAACTCCTGCCGCTGCTGCGTGAACCGCCTGAACTGCCCGCCTTTGCCGATAAGAAATCAGCGCTGGTGAGCACTACCGCTATCGTTACTAAAAAGATAATGTGTCTTTTAAACATGCATCCCTCCTGATAATTATTTATGGCATGGGCGGCCATGCAGGTGTTGCATTATTACCGGTTGTTTGATTTTCAGTATCGTCTTTGCCTTCTACCATCAATCCATCGAGGAAAATGCCTTCCTGTGTCTGTCCGTCTCTGAGTGTTAATGTGCCCGGGCCGTTTCTCTTGTCGTTTTCAAAGTGGCCTTCGTATCTGGAGCCGTCAGCATAGATTAAAATGCCGTTGCCGCTAAACAGGTTGTCAACGAATTCCCCTGTGTATTTATCGCCGTTAGCGAAGTAATACGTGCCCTCGCCGTTGAACTTATCGTCTGAGAACTGTCCCTCATACCTGTCGCCGTTGGAATAATAGTAACTCCCTGTGCCCCGCTTAACGCCATCGACACTTCGGCCTACAAATTTATCTCCTGAGGGCCATGTGTTCATACCGAGGCCGTGTCTTTTGCCATCCTTAAACTCCCCTTCGTATTTTTGGCCGTCCGCAAATGACAGAGTCCCTGTGCCGAAAGCCACCCCTGAGACAAGCTGCCCTGTGTATTGATCTCCGTTTGGGTAACTTATTGTGCCATCGCCGCTGGGGTTGCCTTCCTTAAAACTTCCTTCATATTTCTCACCGCTGCTAAATACAAAAACCCCATAGCCGTTGTAACACGCTCCCTTTATACACTCGCAAGAGGCAGCCTTGGCGGTGATAAAAAGCAACGCTATAAATATAGCCACCGCTGCCGCAACTATGCCTCCGGAATGCCACGATGATGTTTTTGTAGATGCCATATTCATGTATGATAACATTTTTTGTGCATTTTATGTTAAGTGGCTTATGTCGGCTTCCGGATATTTTGACAGCAGGGCGTTGACCTTTTCGTCGCTTTTTCTGAGCCTGTCAGACAGGATAAGGGCGAGATTCCTGTATAGCTTCAGACACAGCTTAGGCTCTGAGGTTCTGAGCACTGCCTCGTTGATTGCCACAAGGGAGCAATCGCTGTCTGCTGTGGCGGTTGCAAAGCGCGGCGAAGAGTCCATCAGGGACATTTCACCAAAGCAATCGCCCGGTTTGAGCTTGTTTAGCAGAGTTTCGGTTAAATTGTCCGGAGACATCTTGGTGATTTTCACCCGTCCATTCATAATTATGTAGAGCTTATTGCCTATGCTGCCCTCTCTGAATATATCCTCGTCTTTTTTATACACATGTTTGGTGCTGATGTTATAAATCTTGTTCAGCTCCATGAGTGAAAAATCGGCAAAGAACGTATAGTGTTTCTTTAATTTCAGGAGGAATTCCCTGTCCGCCGTAGCCAGCGTGACAGCTAATTTCTGAGTATCTTGTGATTCTGCGCGGCTGAGGTATATCTCCATCTCGTCTGCGAACTCACCGGCGGACTGAAGCCGCTTTTCCTTGTCTTTTTCAATTGCCTTCATAACGCAATTGCTTATGCTAAGCGGTATCTCCGGCAAAAGTGAATGGGGAGACGCAGGGTTTTCAGTTTTAATCTTATTAAATAACGACGGGAGATCTGCCGCTGGAAATGGTTTCCTGCCGGTGAGAAACTCATAGGCCATTGCCCCAAAGGAAAACACATCGGTCTGCCTGTCAAGCTCCCCGCCTGTCACCTGCTCGGGCGACATATAAGACGGCGTTCCAAGAATTCGGTCTGCCCTGTGTATCGCACTCTTTGACGACGAGAGCATGGCTATTCCAAAATCCATTATTTTTGCCTGATAGTCCTTGTTCTTAGTATGCTCACTAATGACGAGCATGATGTTTGCCGGCTTTATATCCCTGTGAATCACGCCGCGCAAGTGGGCGTAGTTAAGTGCTGAGGCCACCTGTATCAGCAGTTTTACCTTGTTGATAAGCGGTAGGGCGGCCTTGTCCTGGATTATTGTTTTGAGGGGAATGCCATCGACAAACTCCATAACAAAATAATGTGTGTCAACAGACTCACCGGCGTCGTATATGGTTGCAATGTTGGGGTGCGAGAGATTGCCTGCGATTCGCACTTCCTGATAGAACAGCTTCAGCATGTCCTTTTCGTCCATGCCCTGGAATGCCCTGCCAAGCCTTATCGTCTTGATTGCCACTATGCGATCGATTATGGAGTCCCTGCCCTTATACACAACCCCCATTGCGCCCTGCCCAAGTTCGTGAAGGATTTGGTATCTTCCAATGTTTATCGCACCAAGCGTAGTATCACGTATTAAATTAAATCTCATCATAACCCGGCACATTATAACATAAGTTTAGACAAAACGTCGGCAAACTTATCGGCAAACGCCCCGTCAGAGAAGGTCTCAATCACCGTGTCCCTTCCTGCCGCGGCAAGCTCAGAGGCCCTCGCGGGATTAGCTGCAAGTTCGCAGATACATGCCCGCAAGGTCGCCCTGTCCGTAGGGAAAAACAAGAGGCCATTTACCCCGTGAGTGATTATCTCAGGGATGCCGCCAACATCTGAGGCAATCACAGGTCGTTGCATCGCCATTGCCTCTATCACTACCATGCCAAATGACTCCAGCCCGCTCGTGGGCACGGCCACAATATCCGCGGCACAGTACACTCGCTCAATATCGCCGCAGTAGCCGGTGAAATGAACTGCCCCTGAGCACGAAAGCTCTGCAGCCTCTGTCTGCAGCACACTCTGAAAAGGTCCCTCCCCGGCAAAAACCAGCCTCAGGCGAGGGTTGCCATCCGCGGCTTCTTTAAAGGCATACAAGAGATCGAGGCCGCCCTTGTCCTGCGTGATTCTTCCCACAGAGGCGATGACTATATCGTTAGGGGCCGCCCCAATTGAAGCACGCGCCTCATCACGATTGACCCTTGCCGGGTCAAAGCGGCTGAGGTCAACCGAATTGTAGATGACCTCTATCTTGTCTTCCGCTATGCCGCTGTTAATCAGTGTGCGTTTTACGGCTGCACTGACGGCTATTATTTTATCTATATCTCCCTTGATGAGACGGTTAGTCAGGGTCTTGAGTCTGTTCATCTGATGCCGGACGATTACAGATTTAAGCCCCAGGGCGCGGCAGATAACTGCAATGGGCCAGTACTCTTTCCCAAGATTGGCGCAAATTATATCGATATTGTCCCGGCGTGCCACTCTGAGTATCCTGTACCATGAGGCAAAGTCCATCAGGTTTTTTAGCCCTATGGGCCTGAGCGCTATCCCCAGCGCCTCAGCCTCCTTGTAGAGTTTCCCGCCGCGCGGGCAGCCCAGTATCACGTTGATCCCTTTTTTCATCAGCCCGCGGGCAAGCACAGCCCCATGAGAGCCGATGCCGCTCCAGTGCTTGCCAGTATAGAGCAGCAGTACATTGATTGGCCGTGGCGCTGTCATTATTTATTTTGGCGGCGAGAACTGCCGTTATATAAGTGGAGCTTGTAGGCAAAGGCAAGCGGGCCTGTTGTGGATTTAACAGATATGCGGTTTATCTCAAATGGATCAGTGCCCTGAAATACTGCCCCCTTCCTTGTCGTAAACGCTGCCTTGAAGCCCGCGGACTGTACCGATTCTACAGTCTCTTGGTTAAAATCGCCGTATGGGTAACAAAAATAATCTACGGGCGCGTTTAATCTTTCCTCAAGGGCGGCCTTCGAGCCAAAGATCTCTTCATGCAACGGCTGCCCGGTCAAGGACGACAGAGACGGGTGCGTCATCGTATGTGAGGCAAAGCTAACCCCCTCGTCCTTTAATCTTACAATAGAGTCCCAGTCAAGCAGCCTCTTTCTGACATTTAGATACTCGCAGTCCCAGAGGTTCTCCCCTCCGACACGCTGCGTGACAATAAATACCGTCACAGGAAACCCCAGAGACTTCAATACCGGCCACGCATTGTCGCTAAAGTCCGCAAACCCGTCATCAAAGGTCAACGCTACAGGGCGCTTGACTGAACTGTTGCCGTTAATGAAATTCACTATCTCAGCAAGCGCCACAATGGTAAATCCAGCGGCCTTCAGATACCGCATTTGCAGATGAAACACCGCGGGTGAGACATAGAGCCCTGGAAGCCGCGCCCCCCTTGGCGCCCTGCCAATGTTATGATACGTCAGCACTATTGCCCTGTCCATTTAAAACGTCCTATAATAGACGGTGATGATACAAAACACTACCATAGGGCATTATAACACAACCGCCCCTGCCCTTTCACGCGGGGAGTTTCTCACGCGCCTCTATGAGACGCTTTACGCCGCCTTTGGTCCGCAGAACTGGTGGCCAGCCGATACCCCATTTGAGGTGGCAGTTGGGGCAATCCTCACACAAAACACGAGCTGGGGCAACGTGGAAAAGGCTATTGCCAACCTAAAGGCCGCGGACGCCCTTGGTCCATTTATAATCCATGATATGCCGCCGCAAAGGCTCTCGCAACTTATAAGGCCCTCCGGCTATCACAACGTAAAGGCCGCCCGTCTAAAGGCATTCATCGAATTTCTTGTGCGAAACTATGACGGAGTTATAGAAAACATGAAAGTAGGGCAAACGGCTCAACTGAGGGCCTCACTTCTGGAAATAAACGGCATAGGCCCTGAGACCGCGGACTCAATACTGCTCTATGCCCTTGAAAAACCAGTCTTTGTCATAGACGCATACACAAAACGGGTAATCGCCAGACACGGCATTATGGACTATAAGCGCCCATACGGCGACTTTCAGGCGCTCTTTCACGCTGCGTCATCACTTACCCATCAGGTCTACAACGACTACCATGCCCTCTTTGTCCGGCTTGGCAAGTACTTCTGCAAACCCAGGCCGGTCTGTGCCCGGTGTCCCATCAATGGGTTTACGCCAGATTAATCGGAGGGCAAGCGGGATGGATTTAATAATCGAAGGCATCACAAAGGCGTTATTACTGATATTCACTTTGGATACTGAGCTGATGGGGATAATCTTATTGTCGTTGAAGGTATCACTAAGCGCCCTTGTGATAGGCAGCGCCCTGGGGGTGCCAGCCGGTGCGCTGATGAGTTTAAAGAAAAAATTCCCGCTGCGGCATCTTATAATAAACATATTAAATACGGCAATGGGGCTGCCGCCTGTGGTGTTGGGCTTATTTTTATATCTTATGCTGTCGCGGCGCGGGCCGCTTGGCGCCTTAGGGCTTCTTTATACCGCCCCGGCTA
>JADFXZ010000076.1:0-1019 GCA_015233265.1 Nitrospirota bacterium | reverse complement strand
GGCGGCCATCTCACTTGGGGCGGCACCGTTTCAGTCTGCCATTGCGATAGTGAAGGAGGCGCGCTTTGGGATAATATCCGGGGTGATGGCGGCCTTTGGACGGCTTAGCGCCGAGGTTGGGGCGGTGTTAATAGTTGGCGGCAATATTGCCGGGAAAACGAGGGTAATCACGTCGGCCATTGTGCTGGAGACAGACAAGGGGGATTTCTCACAGGCCATTGCGCTTGGGATTGTGCTTTTAGGTATTTCGCTCAGTGTGAATATCGCTTTATATTTTTTTTCTAAACGGGGACGAGCTACGGAGTACATTTGGGCCTGAGCGTCAATGTGTCCGAGTTGAAAAAGACGTACGGGGAGGCTGTCATCCTTGATAGCTGTACGTTCTGCTTTACAAGCGGCTTAGTATATGCCGTTATGGGGCAAAACGGCTCAGGCAAGTCAACTCTTTTACGGATGTGCACATTTCTCGAACAGCCGGATTCAGGCAAGGTGGACTACCTGCAACACGATACCGTCTTAGAAAATAACCTTGCCCTGAGGCGGCGCATTACCCTGGTGCTGCCTTCTGTCGGGGTCTTTAACACGACAGTCTATGAAAACGTCGCATATGGGCTTAAACTCAGAAAGGCAAGCAAGGCGAAGATTGAGGAAGAGGTTCTAAACGCCATTGAGATGGTTGGCCTCAAGGACAAGATCAGGCATCGTGCTGTGACGCTCTCAAGCGGTGAGACTCAACGCATGGGCCTGGCACGAGCGCTGGCTATCTCCCCCGAAGTCCTGTATCTTGACGAACCAACTGCGGCGGTAGACGCCAAAAACTCTGAGACAATACAAGAGATAATCATAAACATAAGACACACTCTAAAAACAACCATAATCCTCGCCACACACGACACGGGGCTTGCCGCAGTGGCAGCCGATACGGTATTAAGCCTCAGAGATGGCCGGCTCATCGAGAATTACTCAGATGCTTGCGCCGGAGCAAACCGACCACTCATTCCGGAGCATGCCGACCAGTG
>JADFXZ010000075.1 GCA_015233265.1 Nitrospirota bacterium | reverse complement strand
CTCGAAATACCTCAAGACCGCGTATGGAAAAGGCATTAACTATAACGATTTCCTCGACACGTACTTCGACCCGGCAGTGGGGCATGTGATGTGTAACGAGTTAATTATAAGAGTGGCAAAGGCATGACAGCTTCTGAAGATTTGGGGAAATCGGGGAAGCTGCCGAAATGGGCAATGCTTGTCGACACTACCAAGTGTGTGGGCTGTCTTGCCTGTGTTGCGGCGTGCCATTATCAGAATGAACTGCCCGTAACGGAGTATTTCAACAGGATTGAGGAACAGGAGTTTGGGCGTTTCCCGTACTTTAACAGGAGATTTCTGCCCATGCAGTGCCAGCACTGTGACAATCCCCCGTGCGTCAGTGTTTGCCCTACAGGGGCATCATACAAAAGGCCAGACGGCATCGTAGCAATTAACGCACAAAAGTGTATCGGATGTAAGTATTGTATTCTCAGCTGCCCATATAATGTGAGGGTCATAAGTGAGGCAGGCGGGTTTGTCCATAAGTGCAGCTTCTGCGCGACATTAATTGAGAAAAATCAGCTGCCAGCCTGTACCAGCACGTGCCCCACCAGTGTGCGCGTCTTCGGGGACTTAAACGATCCAAACAGTGAAATCACTAAGCTTATAGCCACAAAAAAAACCATTCTGATAGGGAAAGATTTGAACACAAAACCTTCGATTTATTATATTATAGGATAATAATATGGTAAAAGGGTTGATGTCACAGGTAAACTAAATGTGAAAAAATTAGCGCTGACGATTTTGATATGGGTATTGGCATCCTGCCAGGGCCAAAAGGGTAAAAATGCGGCATCTGTGACCGACTCTTACGCCGGGCTGTGGGGGATGCTCGTGGTGTCAAAGCCGCCAACTGGCTTAAAGCCGCTAAAGGAAGCCACTAAGGCCGGATTTAAAGATGCGTCTTATTCGAAGGGCAAGGGAAAGATTGCCGTAGGAACCGCCTGAAGCTGAGCGCTCATTTCCCAGTTCGGGAAATAATCAAGTGGCAGGAAATACACACACGCTGGGACATTGTCATATGGAGAAAAAATGATACACTGGAACTATCTGATAACGTTCTACCTGTTTAGCGCCGGGGTAAGCGCCGGTGCGATGATTGTATCAATTGCCGCGGGGTTTATAGACCCTGTGAAGTACGGCAGGGTTGTGCGGGCAGGGGCGTATATAGCGCCGTTTCCGATAATGGCGGGAATGGTGGGGCTGATTTTTGATTTAGAGAGGCCTAGGCTTTTCTGGCTGCTCCTGACGACCTTCCAATACAAGTCGATTATGTCTGTCGGGGCGTGGATAATCACCTTATTTTCCGCAATAAGCATAGTATACTTTATCTTAACCCTTCCAAAGAACTATCTGAAATTAAAGTCAAAACCCAGCACACTGACAGCCATAAAGCTGACAGGGCTCGTGATTTCCACATGTGTCGCCCTGTACACGGGGCTTTTGTTGTCAACGCTGAGTGCCCGGCCGTTTTGGAATACCGCGATGACGCCGGTGTTGTTGTTTATTTCGGCGGTAATTGATGGGCTTGCCGCGGTATCTCTGGTGCTGTGCCTCACCCCGGGGGGCTTTGGGACAGCGTACAATGCTGGTGAAACATCTTCTGATGAGCAGATTACTAATAGACACATCCACAGGTTTATCGATAGAGTGGATTTTATCCTGTTATATTTATTATTATTGGCAACGGTAATATTCTTAATCTGCATGGGGCGCTCCACACAGAGTGCTGCAAGTGCCCTGAGCATAGTTATGAACGGGAGATTGGGCTTATTGTTTTGGTTAGGGTTTGTGGCGGCGGGTATAATTGTGCCGATGGTGGCTGCTTCATATAAGCTCACGGCCAGGACTGAGCCGCACATGCCGCGGCTTAACTTTATATCGTCAGTATTGGCGTTAATGGGGGGGTACATTGTGCGCGCCGTAATATTAGACGCCGGTCAGGTAACAGGGGCAATTATTTTTTGAGGGAAAAGATGGCTGTTATGGAAGGGCAACTCATAGCCGGAGGAGGGCAGCTCCACTCTGAAATAAATCTCCTTAGGGAATCACAGGAGAGATTCAGGCAGATGCTTGACGCAACAGGGGATTTTATCCTGACGGCGGATGCGGCAACCGGAGATATCCTCTACTGTAACGAAAAGTTTGCAGAGCTTCTGGGCATACCGGCGGCGGAGCTTGCGGGAATGAACCTTTGTAAGATTTTCCCTGATGCTCAAAGGCAGATATACGCACAACTTCTGGTAGGCAAGGACGACAAACGCATAACAGACGACATGTTTCTCAAGCACAGGGAAGGCCGGCTCATCCCCGTTGAACTTAGGACAAAGACAGTATATATGGAGGGTAAAGAGGTGCTTTACGCCGTATTCAGAGATATAACGGCTCAAAAGGCCCTGGATACTCAATTAAAGAAGCACTGCCAGCTTCAGGCAATAATCAACGCAATCCTGCAGATAGCCCTAAAGCCGATTCCACTGAGGAGGCAGCTTGACCATATCCTTGATGTGATACTGTCGTATCAATGGCTTGAGATTCATACAAAAGGCAGCATACATGTAGTTGAAAGTGGCAGACCCGATGTGCTGGTGATGTATGCACAGAGGAATTTTGCGCCCATACAGTTTAAACTCTGCGGCGTTGTACCCATTGGCAAATGTCTGTGCGGCCTTGCAGCCTCCACAAGGGAGATAGTCTTTGCCAGTTGCTTAGATGACCGGCACGACCACAGTTATCCGGATATGGCGCCGCATGGCCACTACTGTGTGCCTATAACGCACGGCAAGCGGGTATTAGGGGTGCTGAATCTATATGTGACCGATGGGCATGAAAAAACCCCTGATGAGGAGGAGTTTCTCACCGCGGTAGTTAATACGCTTGCCGGGATAATAAGCCGCGCCAGAACTGAGGAACACCTATTAAGAAATGAAGAGCAGCTGCGCTCGATTGTGCATACTACTGACAATGCCATAATATGCGTAAATACGGACAGCGAGATAGTCCTCTGGAACACCGGTGCGGCGAAGATATTTGGCTATACCACACATGAGACGATTGGAAAACAATTTGAGATAATTGTACCAGAGCCATTGAAGGCAAATTTCAGAAAAGATTTCAGGACGGCTATCGAAACTGGGCACTCCAATCTTTTGGGCAAGGCAATCACCCTAACGGCGGCAAGAAAAAATGGGGAAGAGTTTCCGATAGAACTCTCCGGCGCGTTATGGACAGTACAGACGGGGACATTTTTTACGGCCATACTGAGGGACATAACAGACCACGTAGCGGAGAGGCACGAGCGAGAGCAGGCAATAGAGAAACTCCGCAAACTCACCGGTTCTGTAGTGGTAGCCATATCGGCAATCCTGGAGGCAAGAGACCCGTACACAGCCGGACATCAGAGAAGGGTAGCCGATTTGTCGCGCGCCATAGCCGACGAGTTGGGATTTCACAGAGATATGACAGAGGGCGTGAGAATGGCGGCCTCAATCCACGATGTTGGGAAGATATATGTGCCCTCTGAGATACTAAGTAAACCGGGCAAACTTATCGAAGCGGAGTTCAATCTGCTGAAACATCACTCTCAAATCGGGTACGACATACTAAAGGATGTGGATTTCCCGTGGTCAGTAGCAAAGATAATCCTGCAGCACCACGAGAGAATAGACGGCTCGGGCTATCCCTCCGGCCTCAAGGGGGAGGAGATATTAATAGAGGCAAGGATAATATGCGTAGCGGACGTAGTTGAGGCAATGACAAACCACCGACCGTATCGTCCAGCCCTCGGTCTGGATATGGCCTTGGGGGAGATATCGAAAAACTGCGCGGTACTGTACGATAAAGATGTAGTGGAAGCGTGTATTGCAGTTTTTAAAAGGGGTTTTATATTTAAGGTATAAGTGGGGGCGGCGCGATGAGAAAAACTATAGTCTTTATTGCATTGTCGTTGTTTAGTAAGCGTCAAGCAAACCCCATCTTTACAAGATAAACAACAGGAGTCATAATCCTAAAAAAGGCAGTTAAGTGTCAAAAGCACCTGTCATAAGTGCAAAATAAAATGGTTGAGCTGGTGGTTTTTATAGAATTACTCTAAAAGCGCATGTGATAATAATCTTCATTTTTTCTGCAGAATTCAAATGCTCCGCATATGTTTTTAGTTTCATGAGAAAGGCCGCCAATGCTATAACGGATGATCCTGACGAAAAGCCAATAAAAACCAAATAGAATATGGAAAGAGAAGTTAAAACGGATGTTCCCCCAAAAAAATAATATATCACACAATATCAATGACTTATCAAACAGCGTAGCCACTACAAAAGGATTTTTTTCTTGACACATCTTAGCCTACAAGCTATAATTAAGCGCTTGATTTTAAAGGATATTTAATGTAGCCACTTAGTGTTTTAAAATTATTCTTTAAAATCGCGGACATACATGTATTTCTCAGGGGAACATCCGTTATATGTTTTGCCATTTACATGTAAAGTTGACTCATCGACATACATAGTGAGTACATAATATACTATATAATTAGGTAATGTCAAGCATTATATTTATTATTAGTGGCTACTTATATGCGTGATCCACGCTATCTTCCCTTTATATAACGATTTTTCCAGTTTTGCACCAGGAACATCCGCTAAAAGTATTGAAACCTATGGCGGCCTCTTGAACGCTGCCGTAATAGTGCCTATACCGTAGACTAGTAAATCATCTGGCAAACCTTAGTCCCGTGAATTCTAAATTATTCTTGATACCCCACACCTCTGCGGCAAACTCATGCCCCCTCAAAAAAAAAGGGGGGGGACTGGCTGCTTTTCTATTATGACACAGTCTGTTTGCAGGAATGACAGATTTAATGCAATAGAATTCTATTTATTGCATTATCCTAACTCATGTACAACAACAATACGCATATAGTGCGTTCGCCCTGCATATGATGCTGATTTTCTACCGGCATTATGATATAATACCCCAAGGAGGCACACATAAATGCTTGATAATATCACATGGTTTGGTCATGATTCCTTTAAGATAACCGGAGAAATAACCGTCTACACAGACCCGTATAAGATAAAAAAGGCAGACGCGGCAGACCTCATTCTGATTACCCATAGCCACTTCGACCACTGCTGCCCCGAAGACATTGCAAAAGTTACCGGCAGTAATACCGTAATCGTAGCCACAAGAGACTGTGCCGCAACTCTGACGGGCAATGTAAAAACAGCCGCCCCGGGGGATAAACTTACCGCCGCCGGTATAGAAATCGAGGCCGTCGCCGCGTATAACACCAACAAGTCATTTCATCCAAAGACAAACGGCTGGGTTGGATATATCTTCGCGTTTGCCGGTAAAAGATACTACATCGCCGGCGACACAGACCTCATCCCTGAGATGAAATCAATGCATGACATCTATGCCGCCCTGCTTCCAGTTAGCGGCACATATGTTATGACGGCTGATGAGGCGGCACGCGCTGCCATTGAGATTGCCCCAAAGTATGCCGTCCCGATGCACTACGGCGCAATTGTAGGCTCAATAAAAGACGCACAGAGATTTGCCGCTGAGGTAAAACGCCTAAGCGGCGGCGCCTCTAATATAGAAACAGTTATATTACCCCAACACTAAAGGATTAATTATAATGAAATCAAACACATGTAAGCTCAACACAGATGAGATAAACGCTGTGGCAGCCTATCTGCAAGACAGGTATCCACAGGCAAAGACGGAGCTTCAATTCGGCAATCCCTTTGAGCTGCTCACATCAACCATTCTCTCAGCCCAGTGCACGGACAAGCGCGTAAACATAGTTGTAAAGACACTGTTTCAGCGCTACAGGACTGTGCAAGACTATGCCTCGGCTGACCCCGAGGTCTTCGAGGAGGAGATAAAATCCACAGGATTTTATAAGAACAAGACTAAGATGATAATCGGCGCGGCTCAGTCTATTTTAAAGGATTTTAACGGCCAGGTGCCCACAACGATGGAGCAGCTGGTTACACTGCCCGGCGTGGGACGTAAGACGGCAAGCTGTGTCCTTGCGGCCGCCTTCGATGTCCCGGCCATTGCGGTCGATACCCATGTGCTGAGAATCTCTAACCGGCTTGGCCTTGTTTCGTTGAAAGACCCGGAGAAAATCGAATTTGCCCTCTGTGCCCTCTTTGACAAGGACAAGTGGATCGCAGTTTCTTTCGGGCTGGTGCTCTTTGGTCGTGAAATATGCCAGGCCAAAAAACCCCTGTGCGATAAGTGCGGCATATACGATGTGTGCAAATGGCCGGAGAAAAAACCCCTGCCACCCGGCAGATGATTGCAAGCCAACGCAAAGGCGATTTTTTTAACGAAACGGTGCCTGATGACCTGAGGCCGCTCATAGAGATTTGTCAATCACCTGACACCGCATATAGTTTTTTCTATTATGACACCATTGCCTCAACTAACGACGCGGCAAAGTCCGGGGACTACCCATCAGGAACAGTCATCGTAGCCGGCGCTCAGACAAACGGCAGGGGAAGGCGCGCGAGGGATTGGTTTTCCCCGCCCGGCGGCAATATCGCGATGAGTATAGTTCTAAAACCAGCTGATGATGTGCCAGCTCGCGCGCTGCCGCTGATGAACACAGCGGTCTCGCTTGCAGTTTCGCGCGCCATCAGGGCAGAGACAAATCTTGAAGCCTGGCCAAAGTGGCCGAACGATGTCTATATTGGCGCAAAAAAGGCTGGCGGCATCCTCTGCGAGGCTGTCATATCGGGGGAAAAGTGCCGCAGCCTGGTAATCGGCATTGGTATCAACGTAAACACGAAAGGGTTTCCATCTGAACTGGCAGACAAGGCAACGAGTCTGTGGTTGGAGTCAGGAGCCAGATACGGCAGGGGTCAGCTTATCACCTCAATCTTAGAGGAACTTAACCAATGCCTCACCTTGCCACCTGAGCGTGTAATACGCCAGTGGACTGCCATGAGTAAGACCATCGGCTCATATGTTTCAATTTCAGGCCAGTGCGGCAGAGCCGTATCGTTAAACGAAGACGGTTCGCTGTGTATTGCACTTGAATCAGGTGAGACTGCCGCGGTAAGCAGTGTTGAGGGTTTGAATGCTGATTGCCATTGACATTGGAAATACAAATATTAAACTTGGCCTGTTTCAGGGGGATACACTGATAAAGCATTCAATCCCGCTGGGTAAAAGCCAATGTCTTGGTGAGACAATAGGCGGATTTATAAGATGGCATATTGATTTAGAAGCAGACACCTGGATTCCCGCTTTCGCGGGAATGACAGAAAAGAAACAGGGAATGACAGAAGGAAATCCATTCACTCCTGATTTGTCATTCCCGCGAAAGCGGGAATCCAGTAATTCTGGTATAGAGGGCGTCATAGTGTCATCAGTAGTGCCAGCATTGACGGGACAGATTTGTTCGATTGCTGGGAAGTACTCTGCAACGCAGCCACACATCGTGACGTACCTCTCAAGCACGGGGTTAAGTTTCTCTGTGCCTCATCCAGAGCGTCTCGGGGTGGATAGGATAACAGCCGCCGCATGGGCGTATCATTACTTCAACGCCCCGGCGGCTGTCATTGACTTTGGCACGGCCACAACGATAAGCATTGTGGGGCAGAGTGGTGTGTTCATAGGAGGCGCTATCATGCCCGGGCTAACGACCATGTCACGGGCGCTCAATACTCAAACGGCGGCGCTTCCTCATGTTGAGTTAGTCACCCCGTCGGGGGCATTGGGGGCAGACACGCGGCAGGCTATCATCTCCGGCATAGTGTACGGCACGGCGGGGGCGGTGGCACGTATCATATATGAAATAGAGAGGGAAATTGGATATAATCTAAAGATTGCCATTACAGGCGGGAATATGGCGGTGATTGCACCCTGCTTAGAAAGGGTAGATGTGGCGGAGCAGGACTTATTGCTACTGGCGCTGAAGATAATACATGAGAGGATGAGATAGCTTTGAATGTGGATATAGCTGTAATTGGCGGCGGCCCGGCCGGGGCAACAGCGGCGAGGCTCCTAAGCCGCGCAAACAGGGAGACCATCCTGATAGAGCGGAATCTGAAAAACGAAAAACCATGCGGCGGCGGGATACTCTCGAAGGCATTTCCCGCGTTTGACATCCCGCAGACACTCATTAAAAAGAGAGTAGACTCGATACGAATCGTATCCCCGCGCGCAACCACACACGACATATCGCTTGGCAGCGCGTTTCTTGCCATAGTCCACAGGGAGGAGTTTGACGCGGCCCTAAGAGAGTTGGCGGCTGAGGAAGGGGCTGGGATTATAGAGGGGAGGCTCAGGGATATAAAGTATCTCGATGGCAAGTCAGCTCTCACGATAAAGACTGCCGCAGGGGAGATGACAATCACAGCACGGCACGTCATAGCGGCAGACGGCGTGAACTCTACTGTAGTAAAGAGAATGTTTAAAAAGTTCCCGCTGCGCATCTACACAGCACATGAGATTCACAGCGGCAGCAATGGAAACCGTGAAGATGACTTAAACCGCTGCGAATTTCGATTCGGGTGCGTAACGCCGCCCGGGTTTTATTCGTGGATATTTCCACACAGAGACGGCGTATCCATAGGCACCGGCTCAGAACACACCTCAGAGGTCGAGCCGTATTTGGACGGGCTTATCAGCGCCCACGGGACTAAGTCAAAGGGGCAGCGGAGGGGATACTTCATACCGGTGTGGGACGGGTCGTTGTACTACAAAGACGGCGTCTATTTTGTTGGTGACGCGGCGGGGATGGTCTTGCCATTTACGTATGAGGGCATATACTATGCGATGAGGTCGGCGGAGTTTGCCGTTGCCGCCGTGTTGAAACACAAACCCGGGCTTTATAAAAAACACTGGCAGCAAACGTATAAAAAACGTTATATAGTGATGCGGGCGCTCCAGAGATATTTCCTGAGAAACGATGACAGAATGGAAAAGCTCGTGTCTCTATATGGTCATCCGCAAATACGGGAGGCATCGATGCGCCTTTGGACGCAGGATGATATGAAGATAAATCTGATGGGTGGTTTTGCTGCCCTGATAAAAAAGTACGGTAGTACCCGCGGTTGATACTTGATCGTTTTATAACGATATCGATACTGCTGCACATTGTGGTGTTTGGGCTGTTATTGTATTTGGTTCAGGGGCACAAGGAGCCGCTTGTTGGTGAGAAGCCGCTGATGGCAAAGCTGGTAACCCCGGAGGTTAAGGCCCCGCCGCCACAGCAGATCTCACCACCACCGCAGCCCCATCAGCCTAAGTCGCCGCAGACGCTGGCTCAGCCCAAAGTGCCGCCGCAAAAGCCGCAGATTAAGCCAGCCCCTCAGATAAGGCCGGTGACACCGCCCGCACCACATAAGCCGCCTAAGATATACACCCCGCACAAACCACAGGAAACGGGCGGCATAGAACCGCCAGACATACCAAAGCAGGAGGTGTCCAGGTATGAGCCACAAGCGGTTGAATCGCCGCCGCAACCTCCACCGCAGACGCAAAAACCCTCCGGAATTGGGAGTTTTTTCGATAAAGACATAATAGGAAAACACGCAATGGCCTCAATTGCCAAAGACAGGAGTTCACCAAACACAAAAGAGGGCAGCGGCAACTCTATATCGTTTGACACATCAGACATCAGATACGCGGCCTACATGAGACGCCTCAAGGAGGCGATAGAAAGCGCGTGGCACTATCCGGCCGATGCGGCGAGACGGGGGATACACGGCGATTTAAACATAAGTTTTACGATAAATAAAAACGGGACACTGCAAGCAGTAGAAGTGATGCGCACCTCAGGGCAGCGCTCCCTTGATGACGCCGCGGTAAGCTCAATAAAAGACGCCGCACCGTTTTGGCCGCTGCCACAGGACTGGTGCAAGGACTCCTTCTCAATAAAAGGACACTTCGTGTACAAACTGCACGGGCAGTCGCTTAATTAGCAGACAGGACGGGCTGATTTTTTCCTACTCCGTGGCATAGTCTACGAATTATTATTGCCTTTTATGAGGGGGGAAACAATGAATATGGCGAAGATTTCATCAGCCTAACCCGCTTATTCTTAGCTTTGTACTTTGTAACGGATGTTCCTGGTGCAAAAGTGTGATAAAAGGCTGTAAGTATATGATA
>JADFXZ010000006.1:24767-28872 GCA_015233265.1 Nitrospirota bacterium | reverse complement strand
CGATCAGGTTTAACTTGCCAAAGACGATGCAATCGTCAATATCGGCGTCAGGGCATGTGGTGCCCTTGTGGTTGCAGTTGTGAGTAGCTGCGTGTTGTAGGATTTCCTCTGTTGTTAATCCCTTTGCCGTTACCTTACACAATCCGTGTCCCTCGCGCGCGCGCGTATTTTTTGTATTAATATCTTTTATTTTTTGTGGGTGGCACCCGTGATACCTTTTGGTATCACCGGTGATACTTTTTTGTCGATTATGATACCTTTCGGTATCACCCGTGATACCTTTTTCGCTCTCAGCGGTATCACCCATGATACTTTTTTCGTCTTTTTTGGTATCACCCGTGATACTTTCCGGCGGGAAAAGATACCCTTGAGCATCATCTGTGATACTATTTTCGTCTTTTTTGGTATCACCCGTGATACTTTTTCTTAGCGTATCAACCCACGTATCAACAGGCGTCAGGCTATAAACACAGCTGCTCGTCTTTTTTATTTTGACTATCATGTTCCGGCTAAGAAGGTCCTTAATTGCCCTCAAGATGTTTTTCTTGTTTAGATATGTCATCTCTTCGAACTGGCTTAAGGATATCATATCGACGTCCTTGTTGTAGCCGATTGTCTTGCGGATGATGGACACATAAACGCAGGCTGATTCCCAGTGCAACTTGGCCCTTGTAAAATTTTCAAAAATATCGTGGTAGAACTTCATAAACGACTTTTCGGCCCCGTTGTCGTACTTCGTATATATCTGTTCAACCACCTTCTTTAATGGTTTATCGTGCTTTTTCTGACTGTTACCATTATTACTGTCAATCGTCACTTTATAATCTGGTTTATCTAGTGTTTTCTTGCCGTTACCATTGTTTTGCATAGTTAGTCCTTTATAGTGCTGGCTTGTCCTTTTCTACCGATGATTTACCCTGTGTTTTCTTGATGTTACCGTTCTTTTCCATAGTCAGTCCTTTATAGTTTAGGTTATCCATTTACATTACCTCACGTATGTGCGAATATTCGTACACCGTAAATAATAAAACACGGTTGATGGCTGTGTCAACATCTTGTGCGAAAATATTGACAAATTATTTAGGCATATGCTATATTGATGCAGATTGAGATAAAAGGAGGTTTTATGACAGGAAACGAGTATATACGATCGAAACGGCTTGCGAAAGGACTATCGTTACGAGACTTAAGCAAAAAATGTGGAGTATCTCATTCTTCTATAGCATCAGCCGAACGGGGAGAGAATAAGATACTCTTTGATCACCTGATGAGGATACTTAACGGATTGGAAGTATCAATGTATGATTTTTTGGATGTGGTCGGATACTTCCCGCCGAGCTATAATAAAGAGGATGTGGTGGCGGGGGGTGGATTTGAACCACCGGCCTTCGGGTTATGAGCCCGACGAGCTACCGAGCTGCTCCACCCCGCGGTATTGACCGGCTTGTTGTATGTACCGGTCTGTACTGTTTTCTATACTAACAAATAGGAATTGGTAATGTCAAACGATTTAATTATTATTTCTGCTCTATTTATATAATATATAAATCGTTCGGTGCTGACACCTGTGTAAGGGCTGAAAAACACCCAACCCAATGATGCCAGGCCCCATATCAGGCTCCCTACGAATACACTATCTCCACTCTGGAGAGATAGTCTACAAACTCCTCTATGAGAATCTTTACCTTGCCTGAGTCCTTGAGATTGGCCGCGGTCTCTATCGCCTCTCCCATTTCTGAGAATTTAGTTAGGCCAACGGCGGCGGCATTTTTCTTTACCATCCCGCCAGTCATCTTTACGGACGGATACTCGCCTCTGGTCACCTCCTGTTTCATCTCGGTGACATATCTGTTGCAGCTATTGAGAAACTTTGTAGCTCTGTCCTGAAACTTTGATTCCACAGTAACTTTAATCTTGCTGTTGTCCTTTTCCGACATGGCGCACACCTCTCAAAATTAAGATTATTTTCAAAATCCACATTACTTGCATGGACAAGAAATCACACAGCTATTATACACATTATATTATAACTATGCAACCTTAATCATTTTCATGTATAAAAGTACGTCAGTTGTGGTATATTTATAGTGTAGGTCATTATACCGGTGCGTTCTGTGGCGCGCTGGCAACATCGGGAGGCACAGCATGGACTGTATATTTTGCAAGATTGCCAATGGGGAAATACCGGTGAGGTTTGTCTATGAAGACGACCTTGTGGTTGCTTTTGATGACGCAAACCCCCAAGCCCCCGTGCATTGCCTTGTAATACCAAAAAAACACATCCCAACAAGCCTTGATTTAGATGCGGCTGACAATGCACTCATTGGTCACATGTTTCAGACTGCAAACAAGATAGCAAGGGAGCGAAACGTCGCTGACCGGGGCTTCAGGATGGTGATGAACTGCAACCGCGAGGCAGGGCAAAGCGTGTTTCATATCCACCTGCATGTACTGGGTGGAAGGCTCTTAGAGTGGCCGCCGGGGTAGAGGCATCCAAATTCGATGATGAAAACCTATACATTGGGATTTTCACCATGCCCAAACGACACATTTATCTTTTATGCCATTGCCAATAAGAAGATAGATTGCGGGGGGATTGCTTTCACAGTGCATATAGAAGATGTTGAGACGCTTAATCAATGGGCGCTTGAGGGACGTTTGGACATAAGCAAGGTCTCTGCGGCAGCTTATGGGCATATAGGACAGCGCTACGAGATGCTCAGGGGCGGCGGGGCTGCGGGCTGGGGCTGCGGGCCTCTTTTGGTTGCGAGGGATAGATTGTCAGACCTCGGTGGAAAAACCCTTGCAATTCCAGGGGTGATGACAACGGCATATCTACTTGCCAGCCTGTACGATTTCAGACTAAGGGAAAATGTAATCGCGATGCCGTTTGATAAGATAATCCCGGCCGTAAGGGACGGGATGGCAGACTGTGGATTGGTAATCCACGAAGGCAGGTTTACGTACAAGAACTCCGGCCTTCATTTAGTTGCAGATCTTGGGTCGTGGTGGGAACAGCAGACCAGTATGCCGATCCCCCTTGGTGTGATTGCGGCAAAAAGAGAAATTCCCTCCCACACGCGCTCTCTGATAGACAACACAATAAGGGCGTCTGTGTCTTATGCCAGGACCGCTAAGTCTGATGAGCCAATGGACTATATCAGGCGCTACAGCAGTGAACTCTCAGATGAGGTTATCAAAAACCACATAAATCTCTACGTAAACGACTATTCAAGTGACGCCGGTGCTGTGGGTGGCAGTGCTGTGGAAACCCTCTTGTCGATGGCGCGCCAAAAGGGGCTTTTAAAAGCCAAAATATGAACAGACTAATCCTGAGAATCTTATTTACACTGCTTCCGCTTATATTTGCAGCGGCTGTCGATTGCCACGCGGCAGACAAGCTATACTTACATCTGAAAGATGGGCGCACAGCACTTAATAACAAGGAATATGAAAAGTCGGTCAGAGAGCTTTCCGCCTTCTTAGAAAAACCAAATTTATTGGCCGACTATGCCCTGTTTTGGCGGGCTAAGGCATATGACAGCATCTCAGAGCGGGATAAGGCGCTCAGTGATCTGTCCCAAATCAAAACCGATTATCCAGAGTCGCCTCTAATAAAAAATGTCCTCCAATATGAGATCAAATTAGAGACTGCCGCACACTCGGAGCGAGCCATTGCGCTAATCGAAAAATATCTGAAGGACAACCCCGATGACAATACCCTTAGACTGACATATGCAAAAATGCTTAGTCAGTTCGATAAGGAAAAAGACTCCATGCGTGAGTTCACACGCATATATATAGCCGGAGGGCCTTCTTCAGTGGAGGCAGCGAAATATATTGACATAGAGAGTTTAGGAGCCGCTTCCATACTAACAAGGGCAAAAAACCTTATAGCTAAGTTCCGCTATAAGGATGCCGAGAACGAACTAAGGGCAAACATATCACGCGCCCCCGAGTCCCTGAAGTATCAGTATATCGAAAATATCGCTATGGCGCTCTTTAAGCAGAAAAACTACAAAGAAGCCGCTGAATATTTTAATATGGTCGGCATGAGCTATTACGAGGCACGATCGCTCTACCGGGCGGGGATGTATGACAAGTT
>JADFXZ010000006.1:2409-24660 GCA_015233265.1 Nitrospirota bacterium | reverse complement strand
AAGGCGCTCTCCATATTCAATTCCCTCAAGGGAAATCAGTTTGTGGCTGATGAGGCACTCTGACATATCGGCTGGACGTATTTCCTGACCGGAAGCTACACTGACGCTTATAAGATATTCAGTACCTTGCACGCAAAATACGGGGCATCCAAGTATCTTTACTGGATGGCCAGGTCGCTGGAAAACAACAAGGAAGACCCCTCTGCCCTTTATAAGCAATTAACGGGCGGTGATGACTTTTATGCCTTCCTGTCATATTATAAAACGGGCAGCCGCCCGACCTTAATCCAGCAATCTGAGCTAAAAACAGCCAGAGACCACGAAGAGCTGAAAAGGCTGGTAATATTACTTGAACTCAACATAGATGATGCGATAAAAACCGAAAGCCTCTTTATCGCACACCATGCGCGCATGTATCCCGCAAACGTCATGATGCAGGCGGCTGTAATGCTTAACGAGGCATCGATGTACCGGCACTCCATACTGCTTGCGGGGAGCTTACAATACTCGGCAAAGACGCACTGGCTGCTCTATCCATATGGCTACAAGGCAACTGTCGATGAGGCCGCAAGGAGATTTTCCATAAGTCCGCTGCTCATACTGTCGGTAATAAGGGAAGAGAGCCGCTTTCAGGAGGACGCATATTCTCCAGCCGGGGCAATTGGCCTGATGCAGCTGATGCCTCAGACGGCACAAAAATATTCAGGCACAGTTGAAGAAAAAATAGACAGCGATGCAGATATTTTTAACCCAAGAAAAAACATACTCCTTGGCGGGTACTACGTAAGCCAGCTTGTCAAGGAGATGAGATGCGTCCCAGCCGCCCTTGCTTCATATAACGCAGGGGAGCATAACGTGTACAAGTGGCTCAATGCGTGGCATTACAAGGCTGTAGATGAGTTTATAGAGGATATTCCGTTTGATGAAACAGAAAAATACGTCAAGCGGGTGTTGAAGACTTATTTTCAATACACAAGGGAATCAAACCCCGATGGCGAGGCAGTAAATTTTGCGTTTGACTGTCAGGCGATGTAGACATATGTTTCATTTTTTTGTTATGCTTAGTGGCGAGTCTGTATTTATAAAGGAGGTAGCATAATGGAGAAGTTAAGAAGTCTGGAGGAGAAGATATCCTCTGTTATAGAAAAGGCTAAGACGCTGAAGCTGGAAAAGGACAATATGCAAAAGCGTGTGGAAGAACTCGAAGGCCAGTTAGCTCAAAGTCAGAAAGAGTGCAACTCCCTGAGAGAGGATCTCAGCAATAAGATCTCTGAGATAGACAACATAAGGAGCGATAAGAACTCTGTGTCCGAGCAGATTGACGCCATACTTGGCGAACTCGATTCCATAGAGATATAGCGCACATGGGCAGCGCCGAAGTTTATATAATGGGTCATAAGTATATCCTGAGCGGGGACGGTCCGGACGAGTACGTGATGGAACTGGCCACATACCTGAATAAGAAATGTCAGGAGGTTTTTGAGTCTTCACCCAACGTGCATCCCTTGAAGGCCTCGTTGATAGCGTCGTTAAGCATAACGGACGAACTTTTCAAACTCAGGAAACTAACCAGGGAACTCGACAGCCAGACTCAAAGCGCCCTTGACAGCATTCTGGAATAAACCAATGACAGCAAAAATTTATGTCAAACTTAAATCGGAAGTATTAGACCCTCAAGGGAAGGCTGTATCTGGTGGGCTGATAAACTTAGGTTTCGATGGCGTTAAAGATGTCAGGGTAGGAAAATATATCGTACTGGACATGGATGACAACCAGTCTATTACAGAGGCGCAGGAAAAAGTAAAGGCAATGTGCGAAAAACTCCTCGTAAACACAGTCATAGAGGAATACGAGTTCGCCATCGGGTTATAAAGCTCTAAGCCGTATTTTCCCTTTTGATTGTATCTTCACAGTTCATTATTATGAAGATGTGAGAGATTGGGGGATTCAGCAGCAGCAGGCTAACTGAAGTAAAAAAAAGGGGGAAACGAGATGGATATTGAAAATACTGACAATCAAGAAATCTTTCGTTTAAGCACCTTTGACATTGGTGTAGCAATAGAGATAACATCAGATGTTTTGCTGTCCAAGATATCTGGCGTTATAGTTGACGTCAAATCAGACACTATAATTATCAAACCCAAGGCTATAGACGATTTTCATGAGAAAATACCAAAAGGCACCGTTATTACTGTTAGATGTATTATAGGCGAATCGGTATTCAGGTTTATAAGTGTGTTAAAAGATGTAGTTTTTAAGCCTACGATGTTGGCCCTAATTGAAGTTCCGGAGTTAATACGAAAAGAAGAGCGCCGTGATAAGCGCAGAATTAACTGCAAATTGCCATGTGTACTCGTCATTAAAGAAAATAAGATAAAGGCATGTGTGCAGGATCTGACACCAACTGGATGCAGGTGCAGTTTGTATGAATCCGGTATGTTGGACAAATGGTCGGCAAAGTTTCTGATTGAGGAAGACTGTGCTGTGGAGATTTTTTTACCGGTAGGCGGCACGAAGAAAGAACTGTCTGTTAAAGGTATGGTAAAGTATTTAAGCACGGCTTATGACAGGTTTGACATTGGTATAGAATTTCACATGTCTGTGGAAGAGGAAAAACAAATGATTGAGACAATATTAAAACGCGGTTGGTAGACTTCCCAGTAGATTTAAATAAGCCGCGCTCTGAAACTAATGTGAATTAACTTAGATCGCGCCATGTAATTGAGTCTTGTGTTAGTTTGACAGGCTATCGAGATACAGTCTGTCTCGTGTCGGCTCGGAGCTTTGTTGTTGCCTTACTTGAGATTCATGCCAAGTTACAGGCATACGATTAATAATTAATCGGCTGATAATAATCATTCTAAGCCTGTCTGTCAATGGTCATCCAAAGAAGTGTGCTCATCTGATTCTGAATTGCTCTTCCCTTTGCTCGTCAGATTATACCTCCTCGTTGATACTATGAGCGATTTAGGAATGTGCAGTATTAATTGATTCGCCTTGTCCTATCTCGCTTTCTCTTCAAGAATAAATTCACCGCGGGTTTGGATGAATATAGTCAATACAAAAATAATATTTATATGCTAAAATTACGGGATGAACGTTTTAGGGATTTCGGCGTATTATCATGACTCCGCAGCCGCATTATTGGTTGACGGCGTGATTGCCGCCGCGGCGCATGAGGAGCGCTTTACGCGCAAAAAACATGATCCCTCTTTTCCAGCGCGGGCAGTTGAATTCTGTCTTGACTATACCGGTCTCACTCTGTCCAAACTCGACTGTGTGATATTCTACGACAAGCCTATTCTGAAGTTCGAACGCCTGCTTGAGACATACTATGCAAGCGCCCCACAGGGTTTTTTGTCGTTTCTCTCGGCAATTCCCGTGTGGATTAAGGAGAAGCTCTTTCTGAGGAAATTACTCCGCGATGAACTCTCACAAATTGCCCAAATAGATAAATTCGATGAACAATTTGACAAGTCCAAGCTCAACCTCCTGTTTTCAGAACACCACCTGTCACACGCGGCCAGCGCATTTTTCCCGTCACCTTTTGACGAGGCCGCCATACTTACCGTAGATGGTGTTGGCGAGTGGGCCACGGCCTCTATCAGCCACGGCACGGGCAACTCCATTACGATGCTCAAAGAGATGAGATTCCCCCATTCACTTGGCCTGCTTTACTCCGCCTTTACATATTATCTTGGTTTTAAGGTCAACTCCGGCGAATATAAGCTCATGGGCCTGGCCCCCTACGGCAGGCACGGCAGCCCAGAAGTGAAAAAATATATGGATATTATCTATGGCAACATTATAGATGTCAAAGAGGACGGCTCGGTTTGGCTCAATCAGGATTTGTTCCGCTACGCAACTGCCCTTACGATGGTCGATGACCGGCAGTGGGAAGGGCTGTTTGGTTTCCCACGAAGACTTCCGGAGGCTGAGCTTCAACAGTGCCACTGTGATCTGGCACTAGCGATTCAGCAGATAACTGAAGACTCAGTCATTAAGATGGGAAAGGCCGCTCGTACTCTGACAGGCTCAAAAAATCTTGCTATGGCCGGCGGCGTTGCCCTAAACTGCGTGGCAAATACGAAGCTGTCCCTTGCCGGAGTGTTTGAGAATATTTGGGTACAGCCGGCGGCGGGAGACGCAGGCGGCGCCCTCGGCGCAGCCCTCGCCGCGCATTATATGTACGGCGAAAATCAAAGAAAGAAACGCGGCGCCGTCAATATCGCTTGCAATATCGCTAATGACGAGATGCAGGGGGCATACCTCGGCCCTGAGTTCAGCGCCCTTGATATCGGGAAAACCGCACGGAAATACAACGCCCCCTATACTTATTATGACGATTTCGACGCCCTGGCCGATGTGACGGCAGAGCATCTGTCCTGTGGAAATGTAATCGGCTGGTTTCAAGGGAAGATGGAGTGGGGGCCTCGCTCACTTGGCAACAGGAGTATCATAGGCGACGCCCGCGACACGGAAATGCAAAAACGCCTCAATCTGAAAATCAAGTTCAGAGAAAGTTTCAGGCCATTTGCCCCTTCCGTATTGAGTGAGGACCTGCCTGAGTATTTTACGACAAGCACCCCCTCTCCCTACATGCTCTTTATCTCCGACGTGGTAAGTAACAGGATTAACCCGAGGCCGGACAACTATCCTCAGATGTCCATAAAAGAGAAACTCTATCATGTGCGTTCGGATCTGCCAGCCATAACACACCTCGATTACTCGGCAAGAATTCAATCTGTACATAAGGAGACCAACCCGCGCTATCATAAGCTAATAACCAAGTTCAAAGACAAGACCGGCTATGGCGTAATCGTAAATACGAGTTTTAACGTGCGTGGAGAGCCGATTGTCTGCACACCGGAGGACGCATACAGGTGTTTTATGAGAACCGAGATGGATTACCTGGTGATGGGCAACTTTATTTTCGACAAAAAAGACCAGAGGCGCTGGCACGAAGCGAGGGATTGGAAAGAGGAGTTTGGGCTTGATTAGGCATTTTTAAAGCAGGAGGTTTGTTTATTAAATGGGAATTTTAAAGGAGTTATGGGATTTTCTGAAGGTCAGGAAAAAGTGGTGGCTTCTGCCAATGATTCTGGTGCTGCTTATGATGGGCCTGTTGATAGTATTTGCAGGCGGTTCGGCTATAGCGCCGTTTATTTATACGCTTTTTTAAGATGACAACGAAGATAGATACTCAAAAGACGATAAATGTGCTTGTGCTTGCGGCGATGGCGGGGTTTATTCTCTTGGGCAGGGGATGGCTCCTATGGACTGCCTTTGTGCTTATGGCATTGAATGTGTTTGTTGAGCCAATAGCTCGGCCTATTGCGGCGGCTTGGATGAGATTTGCCGAGGTTGTAGGTGCGGTAAACTCAAAAATCCTGCTTGCCATCGCATTTTACCTTGTGCTGACGCCGCTGAGTGTCCTGTATCGTGTATTTAATAAGGAACTCGTCCTTCACTTTAAGGGCAAAGGCCGCGAAACGCTTTTCGACGATGTAAAGGAGGCGTACTCGAAAAAGACATTCCAGAGGCAGTGGTAGGCCGCCTTAATTACGATAAATACTAAATTCTCATGGAATGTAGTAGGGATTTTTTACAATCTGCCCCCGAACGACGATAAACGGATGGGCGCTCATGATGTCCATGAGGGTATTGCCGCAGTACATTGACGCGTCGTACTGGCAGAGAAAGCCGCTAAATGGGGCAGCGGGAACAAGGCGGTCAAGCTCTGCCTCGTAGTCATGCCAGTGTTGCGCCCCGGGGATGCGCATCTGCCAGCACAGGGCCTCACCGGCTGCGCGCACTGCCGCGTAATCTTTTATCTTCCCTTCCCCGCACGCAATCTTCCAGTATTCAATCATGCGTTGGGCTTCAAATCTGCCATCCGGACAGTAGACCTTCACAAAATTATCTATTACGAACTGGCCGGTACTTCTCTCTTTATCGACGGTCAGCCCCATACTGCTAAGGTATTGGTCTATCTCAGCGGGAGTATCCACGTCTGCAAGGACTATGACCTTTTCATTTGACAACAGGCCGCTTGTCACATATTTCTGCAGCACCATATCGCGCTCGTTGTCATCGTTATAAACATGGCACATGTGAATGCCTGAATGAAATGTCTCTTTCGTAAGCCCAAAGTGTATGTCATGTTTCATAGTCTCATTTTAACATTTCTGGTATAATAGATAATATGTCATAGGCCGTGGCAAACGCATTTGAAAAATAAAGCAAAAATTATCTATGTAAGCAGTCTGTCTTTTTCCTTGCCGTCATTCAGGCTTGCAGAGTGTGTCATAATAGAAAACCAACCACATCAAATCACTAAAAAGATAGTAAAAATGATTCTTCATCTGAAATCACCCAGTCGAATCATCCTGAGCTTGTCGAAGGATTGCCGATGTATGGGGAAATGACAAACAAAGGAGCATCCTTCGACAGGCTCAGGATGATTCTAATTTGCATGAACAATCTCGGAATCTATATATGACACAGTCTGTTGTCCGGAATGACGAAATAAGGGCGGCTGCGACTATTGGGCAGCTAATGCGTTTGCCCTGAATATTTATTTTAGACAGCGCTACGGCGGTTCATGGTATTATATACCATGAAAAAATATGTACTGAATAAGGCTGCAAGAGCCCGGCTGACGAGGTTTGACGAGGAACTAAACCCGCAGCAGCTCGAGGCCGTCACATGTCCGGGCGGGCCTATGCTTGTCCTTGCCGGGGCAGGCACTGGCAAGACGCGCACGTTGACCTACCGTGTGGCGTGGCTGGTGGAAAACGGCGTAAATCCGTCGAATATTCTCTTGCTTACGTTTACGAATAAGGCATCGAAGGAGATGATGAGACGGGCGGCATCGCTGATTGGCGGCGATGTGACCTCACTATGGGGGGGGACATTTCATCATATCGGAAATCTCATCCTCAAACAGCACGCCCACGCCCTGGGCTACAAGGACGGCTTTTCTATCCTCGACAGGACAGACACAAAGGATCTGTTTGACACCTGCCGCACAGCCATTGCTGCGGCACACAAGGATGCCCAACTCCTGCCAAAGGCCTCTGTGCTGACTGATTTGCACTCCTACGCCAGAAACACCTCAAAGGCGGCTGCCACAGTTATCTCAGAGCGATTCCCTGCCCTTGCCCCAAATGCCCCGTTAATATTAGACGTGATTGCACTTTATGAAAAAAAGAAAATGGAACTCAACCTGGTCGATTTCGACGACATTCTGCAAAACATGGTAATCCTGCTCAAAGACCACGACGACATCAGGGATTACTATAGCCGTAGATTTCAGCACGTCCTCGTTGACGAGTATCAGGATACGAATATGCTCCAGGCGGAGATTGTAGCCCAACTCTGCTCATACCACAGAAACATCATGGCCGTCGGTGATGACGCGCAGTCGATTTTTTCTTTCAGAGGGGCTAATTTTGAAAACATCCTGAATTTTCAAAGGCAATACCCCGAGGCGCGAATCTTCAAGCTCACAACTAACTATCGAAGCACACCGCAGATTCTCGACGCCGCAAACTCGGCGATTGCGGCCAACTTGCGGCAGTTTCGTAAAGACCTTGTCTCTGTACGCGGCGCCGGTGAACCGCCCGCCCTTGTCCCCCTTGAGGATGTACGGGAGCAGGCGCTTTTTGTCGCATCTAAGATAAAGGACTCAATAGACGAGGGCGGGGCGCTCTCAGGCATTGCCGTCCTCTACCGCTCACACTACCAGTCGATGGAGGTTCAGATGGAACTCACCCGGCTGGGGATTCCATACGATGTCCGCTCTGGCATGAAGTTCTTCGAGCAGGCGCACATAAAAGACATACTGGCCTATCTGAGGGTAATCTCAAACCCATTTGACGAAATAAGCTGGCGGCGGCTCTTGAAAATGCTGCCCGGCATTGGCAACGCAACGGCCGGGAAGATTTGGAGATACCTGTCTGAGCCGCCGGAGGCTCCTCTTGATAAACTGCACTCCGCAGGGAAGATTGCACCCAAAAAGGCCGCCGAGCACTTTGCCGCGTTTATTAAGTGTATTGCACAGCTGCGGACAATAGATTCGCCCTCAGAGGCAATTGACACCGCGCTTAGGGGCAGCTATGAAAGATACCTGTTTTTGACATTCCCTGACGCCGATAACAGGCTCAGAGATCTCACCCAGCTCAGCCAGTATGCCACCAGGTATAACGCTGCAGATACATTCCTTAGTGAGATGGCTATTCAGGGGTCAGAACAGCCAATGGCAGCCCTAACCGCTGACAAAGACGAGCACATTGTCCTGTCATCCATTCACCAGGCAAAGGGGCTTGAGTGGAAGACTGTGTTTGTCATCGGCCTAAACGACGGGCAATTTCCGTCGATTAAGACTGGCAGGCCCGGCAGCTGGGACGAAGAGGAGGAACGCCGCCTCTTTTACGTTGCCCTTACAAGGGCGTGTGATGAGCTATACCTATGTTACGCCTATACATCTTTTGCCGGTCTGATAAGGCCGTCGCGGTTTATTAAGGATATTTCCAGAGGACTTCTTCAGGAGATAGAAATCATTTAGGGGGGCAGATGAATTACAAAGAGATATTTTATAAGGGATTTGACGCGGCAAATAAAAACCTGTTGCTTGTATTGGTAAAGCTCGCCGCCGCGTTTGTTATGGTCGCTGGAGTTGTAATTGCAATAATTGGTCTGATTTTAGTCTTTGGGGCAGGTGCCTTAGCCTCACTGAAGCATTATAACTTCGATAATCTTTCCCAATTGCTTACCAGCAACTATTTAATATTGGCAATTGTTGTTGTGCTCATCATCTTGGTTTTTATATTATTTGCCTCTATAGCAGCCCTGTATATCTATGGCGGGACGTGCGGGATGATAGCACGGGGAATAAAAGAGCGTGGATTTAAGTTTACAATGAGCGGGTTTTTTGCCGAGGGCAATCGATACTTTGGAGCGCTTCTTTGGTTTACGTCCGTAGTCGGGGCAGCTGCCATGGTTATCTTGTTAGTTCTTGCGGCATCGGTCTTCCCTCTGAAATATATTATAAATACCATGGGGGACATGAACCGGATGTTGTCGACCTTTATGACAATCTTGTCGGTATTGGTAGGGATAGTGATATTTTTATTCCTGGTTGCAGGGATACTTGCCGTGACATTTTACGGCACTGCGGCAATGGTATTTAAAGGGACAACGGCGATGCAGGCCACTGGCGAGGCGCTGCGGTTTATACTGAAACGCCCGTGGGCCTTCTGGTTTTTTATGATCTGTACGGGAGCTTCAATCATCGCCAATCTTATGATTGCCACTGGTCTTATCGGCGTCTCGGTGATACCGGGCATTGGCGCGGTGCTGGCGATTCCTTATCAAATGCTTGTTCAGATTGTGCAGGTTTATATAGGGCTATTATTTATCGCCGTGTTGTTTTCATATTATTTTGAGGCCGAAGGACTGGGCAGCGCCACTATTTTCGATAATTCCAATCATGCAGCTGATACTTCTTTTGCAGCTCCAGAGTTAGAGATGCTTCCGCCTCCGACAGCTGCCCCTTGAGAAGGCGCACACTAAAGACCTCCTCAAATGCCTCAGCAAGGGCGGCGGCAACCCTTGAGGGCGTGAGGGAAGCATCAAACTCCCTGAGGCCGGTAAGGCTATCATCGGGGAAGTCTGTGACGCTTGTAAAGACAGTCGAGATCAGGGTGCGGTTTATGGAGATCGGGATTGAGCCTTGCTCAAGCAGCGCTCCTTTGTAGCGTTTTTGAGCCGCGCCCAGTATTTTCCTGCCATCGATAGTTATCTCGCTGTAGGAGGCGGCGGAAAAACACATGGGATTAGCAGTTGCCGCACCAGAGACATGGTAGATATCTGAGCGTCTGAGCCTCCGTTGAGTCATCTGGCAGTTGAGTCCGAGGCGTTTAAAGGCCAGAAAAAAGGCCGCCGCGATGGCCTTATAATTTTCAAGCACACTCTGTGAAAAAGGGGCGCTTGCCGTACCGGTTGAAAAACTAAACGTCAGCTCATCGTCGTGAACTATGGCGCGCCCGCCGGTAGGTCTTCGCACTACGGGAATTGCCATTGCCTCACACGCCGCTGTGTTAATTGACCATATGCGCTGAAACGCCCCAATGGTTACCGAAGGGACAGCCCAGCCGTAGAATCTCAGCGTTGGCGGGGAAGATCCAGCCTCGACCATCAGGGCAATTGCCTCATCTGCCGCCATGTTAAAATTAGCATCGTTTACTGAATACTCTATGAGTCTCCACACGGCGGCATAATCTCGTGTTTTCATAAGGGTCATTGTAGCACACATAAACTCATCACGGCAATGAATGTACTCAGGGCAATCGCATTTGAAACTCACACCAGAAAATTCCTCTCCTGGATTCCCACTTTTGCGGGAATCCAGAAGAGCATCGGTAACGGTTAAAAGTATTGGCAATTTTACCCGTTATTTCAAATGCGTTTGCCCTGACTTAAACAACCACCCGATTTATTCAACCAAAGGGTTGTCTGCGTCTTCTTCATTCTCGGCAACGGGTTGCGTTCTTAGAATTTCGCAGCCCCTGACTGTGTTCATGGAGTATATCCCTGTCTGATATTTTGTGATATTGAGCGCTATATCGACATACGGAGCCATGTAGGCCGCCGTGTGGTCCATCATTTTGTTATATACCTTCTCCTGTTCGAAATATGAGGGAAAGTCTATGATATAATCTCGTAACAACACATATAAATCCCTGTGGTTGAAATCGAACATGCTGTATCTGTTGAAGGTTATAATTAAAATCCCATCAAAGTGATTCCACAGTTTAATGAATAATCTCAGGTGGAATTTGCTTAATTTATCGATGTTTTTGAGAACGACAACGCTGAAGAAGGAAAATGAGTCGTATTTTATGTCAGTGCTTGAGAGATTTTCACAAGGTATTACGCAGTACATCTTTGAGTTGAGCCCCGCGTCTTCGGCGGCAAGCACTTTGCCTAATATGAAGTGCGTATAAGCATCGTCTTCATAGGCGATAACCATTCTTTTAATAGTATCTAACTCATGGAATGCTTTAATAAATCGTCCGTATTGAGGGATTTCTTTGACAGACAAATAATCGGCTATTTTAAATCCTTTCCCCGCGGTGGGGGCCTTTAAGTTAGAGCTTCGGCCTAAGTCCGTCATGGTTCTGTTTATCTCGGAGACATAGTTTGAAACAAATGTGTTGAGTTCGCCTGATTCCATACCCGTTGAGTGAAGGCGATCCTTAAAGGCGGCAATGCTGGCAGGGTCTTTTTCTATGATTGCCGCAGCCGAGATGAATGTCACATAGGTTATGAAGGCATAACTGAGATTGATCTTATTCACCGTCAATTCCACATAGGAATCCAAAGTATATGCGGGGTTTAATATAAGATGGGCAAGCATATATCCATCGAATAGTTCTGTCAGCGACTTTCTCGTCCGCACATTTATCCTGTTAATATTTAACGCGTCTCTGCCAATAATAAGTCTCTCACAAAACCTTGTCATCTCTGAGTATATCATCTTTGGAGTGATGTAGAATTCCTTTACCTTTGGCGTCTCTTGAGAATGTTCGATTATTATATCGATTCCCTTATACTCGGCAGTGGCGAGGTTATCTACAAGCCCTGTATCGCACGTATATCCGCAATATGGTGCGAGGCTCTCAAAAAATACCTTTTTTACAGCTTTCATAGACTCATAAAGGCTGTTGTTTGAATTTACCGATTCCAACCTCTGACGGTTTGTCTTTATGAATTCCAATATGATTTGTTTAGAGGCGTCCAACCCCAGACGCTTAACCGCTTGGTCAACATCTCTTAGCTCGATTTCGTCCTCAGCTTTATCTGTGGCGGCCTTTGTTACCATTTCAGTTCCGAGGTCAGGGAGCTTGATGATTAAAGACTTTAACTTGTTTATATTGGTGTTGGGTGACTCAACCTCTGCAAGCAGATTCAGCATGTTACTAAATGGGTCTTTGGCTATATGTTCTATAATCGCCTCCACATGCAGAACCTTAATGGGGGTCAACTTAGCATTGCTGACCCGCTTCATTCGTCTGTATACGAAGACCGGGTCACCCAACCCACTGGCAAACTCTAACCCTATGGACTCCTCATCCTGCCAGATGATTTTCCCATTGACTCTCATGTCCCCAAGGCGAAGCGGGACGTTGAGGGCCTCGATAAGGTCGGGTGAGGCCTTTGTTATCCTGCAGCCACTTCTGCTGATATTGACGATTTTTCCAAGCTTACCCGCCCCTATGCCTACCACTAAGTACCGGATGCTTCCCCTTCTGTTTAAGGCATGATGTGCCTGGAATAACTGAGGCTGCTCAACAGGCCTGGCTTGCGCCTTATCCGGCTGGTCATTCTTGTGAATGTTCAATAAACATTCCAGTAACCCCATGCTTTTATACCTCCTTCAGCCTAAAATCGCCAACGCTGTTATCTTATCAAAAATTAGCCAGACTTTCTTTAACTCAACAGGCCAATATCTGTTATTCTTTGTATAAGGGTCGATTTATTTATTGGTTTCATCATATAGGACGCACATGAGTCTTCCGTTAATTCTATTAATTCATTTGTTTTGTCCACTGCCGTAATCATTATGACACTTACTCTGTCAACCGGATTTATCGCCATTGAGTGTTCTATCTCACGTATCTTTTTCAATGCCTCACAGCCAGTCATAATCGGCATCATTATATCGAGACAAATCAGGTCGTAGGGCGTGTTCTCTTCAAGAGCCATCACAAAGGCGTCAATCACCTCTGTGCCGTCAACTACAACATCGCAGTCGCCATAACAGGAGAGCATTCTGTGTAATATTATCCTGTTAGTGGGTTCGTCATCAGCTATGAGAATCTTCTTTTTCATTGCCCACCGTCTTTTTAATGAATTGCACCATAATGAATAGCGCCTTGATGTACATTAGCATAACACTGTATAATAAGTCAACTAAAATCAGCCGCGCCGCAGACTAAATATATTGAGTGTACATCTTTAATTATGTTACAGTATGCCGGTATCCGATGTATATTGCATCATTTGGGCTTTAGTGTTTTTGACTTATCGAGGCCGTTTTGTAATAATATGGCATATGGAGACGCAGCGTTTACGCCCTCTGACACTGTACGATGAATCTCAGCGACGTCGAAGTTTAATCTCAGAGTCTGTCCGTTTAGTGTAACGGAGTTAATCCTTCCGGTATCCTGTTTATCAGAAGCGCGGTGCTTATTAAATCTGACGCTCTGGGCTACTGCCGTGGCTCTGTCCATCCCTCCATCGGCCTCAAACTCAAAGACATCAGGGTCGAGGTCCCGCTCAGGGCGCCTGTTGATGTTTGTTATACCATAGCTCTCAGGGTTGAAATACATTGGTGATCCATAGGTAATATGATAAAGATAGAAGATATAGTTGTCTATAGTGCCGTCATCGACAAACTCCTTAACCTTCTTAAACGATGCCATAGCTTCCTGAAGCGTCTCGGTTGGATATCCTGTGATCATATAAACGCTTGCGTTAAGCCCTGCCCATTTGATGTTTGACAGCACAGTATCAACAAGTGAAATAGTTGTGCCTTTTTGCATGAGCCGCAGTATCCTGTTATTATATGTCTCTAAGCCAGCTGCTAAGGACACACATCCCGCGGCTTTATAAAGGGACAGCCTTTCGAGATTAAACAGCGGGTCTATGCGTACATGGGTAAACCACTTTATTGGGGACTTGGTGTCAATTATCATCTTTGAGATGGCCTCAAGAATCCTTGGGTCTGAGGCGTCATCTGAAAAGTGCAGTCTGTTTACGCCAGTGGATTGGCATATGTTAATCAGCTGCTCAAAGAGATAATCCGCCTCCGGTTGGCGGTAGTCACATACCATGCTTAATTTACTCCTGCAAAATGTACACCTTGCCCAATAGCAGCCGCTTGAGAGGCGGCTCGAGAGCCACATGTTTTGTTTGTCGTTAAAATACCTGTCCAGGTCAAAGACATTATAATCAGGGGCAGGCAGGTCATGGATGTCTAAGTGCTCGGGAGGGTCGTTTTTCTTTATAACGCCATTGGACAGATAGACCAGACCGGGCACATTGCCAAGGTTTGGGACATGACCGGGCGCAGCATTTTGTATCTCCTCATAAAGCCTCATAAGCGGTATCTCTCCGGCGTCAAGGACAAGGCTGTCTATGCTATTGAATAGCTCACGATTTTTTAGGTTTCTTAAAAAACAGGAAATAAATGGGCCTCCAAGCGTAACGTGAATCCCCCTGTCTGCCTTTTTAACCATCGCGGCAAACTTGAAGGCGTTTAAGAACTGGTTCTGAAAATATACGGATATCCCCACAAGCTCAGGTTTCTTGCGTTTGATAAGGGGATACATAACCTTGTCCAGATAATCCGATATGATGCCCGTTGAGCCTATGCTCTTAATGACATCGGAGCTGTTAAACTCATCAAACGGGCTGTTATAAACTATGATATTGTCAGAGGTTGAAAACAGCTTTTCAGGAAAGTGACTGCTCACGGCCAAGCCAAGCGCGCTATAAAACAGGTCATTGCCGCAATTGCCGCCGCTTTTAAAGACATCCAGTATATCCTGAGGATTCACGGCACACAGAGACGCCCTGTTTAACGCGGTAACAAGTCCGTTATACTCTATCATCTGGTCAAACTGCAGCAGCGTTTTAGCGTTGAGTTCTTTGATGCGCTCATGGGCGTATTTCGTGCCGTCTGAGACATTGTCTTTTCTGAGGCAGTAGTGGTAGAAGTCGATGTTGGCGTCAAATGCCTCAACGGCAATCCCCCTTTTCTTTAAAAAGGCCGCAAGGGTTGGGATGCTTATATATGGATTGGACGGCGACACAAATGGAATGTTAATAAGTAAAATACCCATTATACATCACCCTGCGGCGCTTGTAACGGCTTATAGGTCTTAGGATGATTCTCTAACCACCGACTAAAAGGCGTCCCCGCGGCAATAAGTGCTGAATCAGTTCTTATGTCGTTAGAGATACTTCTCATGTCGTAGTTTATAATATATGACCTGCTATTAATCAAGAGCCTATTGGCATTTAAATCGATACCGCCGCCTGCGCTGTCTTGCCGTGTAAAACTATTGAAGGCAATTTCAAGTTCGGCGGCCTTTGATCGCGACATCCCTTCACAGTCGAAATCGAATAGTGGAGGGTCGAGGTCTTCGTCGGTGTGTTTTACAATGCCTTTGATATGGTATGCCTCGGGGTTGTCGTATATGTCCGAGTATGGAGATAAATTAAACTGATGGTATCTGAAGTGGGTTATCCTGCCCTCCAGGTAAAGCACTTTAACCTTTTCAAATCCCTCGATTGCCTCCTCCACCGTTTCAGTTGGAAACCCCACTATCATGTATAAAACTACGCCAAGCCCGGCCCACGCGAGGTTTGAAAGCACCTCGTCTATCAGTGAGGTAGAAGTGCCTTTTTTCATCAACCGCAGGATTCTGTCGTTATACGACTCAAGGCCGATAAACACTGAAATACACCCTGCCTTCCTGAAAAGCAACGCCCTCTCTAACGTAAATTTCTTGTCAAACCTGACATTTACAGACCAGTTAATTGCGACTTTGTCCTTGATAAGTCTTTTTGACAAGTCTTCAAGTAAACTCAACGAGGCCGAGTCGTCTGTAAAGGATATGATACTTGTTCCTGTTTTTGCTATTATCCCTGCTATTTGATTAAAGAGATACTCTGCAGAGGGCTGATTATGCCCATGAATAAAAGAGAGTTTTGTGCGGCAAAAACTACATCGCGACCAATAGCAGCCGCGCGATAATCTAAAAAGTATGGGCATCTGATTGCCGCTCAGGATGTATTTATCTAAAGGAAGCAGCTCATAGGCAGGCGCGGGCAGCTCTTCCATAGGGGGGGCGGGGATTAAATCATTGATAATGATCTTATTGTCTTTACAATAGATCAGGTTAGGGATATTTTTCATATCAGGCTCTGGTTTTTGCAGCTCCACGACCAGCCTTTCAAGTGGTATCTCGCCTTCGTCAACTATCAAACCGTCGACGTATCTGAATATGTCAGTGTTTTTAATATTACGCATATAGCACGAGACGAATGCCCCGCCCAAGACCACGTACAAGTCAGGGAATATTTCTTTGATTATTTTAGCGCACCTCAAGGCGGCGTGAATCTGATCAGGGAAAGTGACTGAAATCCCTGCGAGGGATATTCTATTGCCTTTAATAAATTCGCGGATTAAGGGGTCGACAATGTCAGGGATTAACCCTGTGTTATCTTCGAGGGCGCGAATAATCTGCCGTGAGGAAAACTTCTTATACTTATTTAAGTAATTAAGTATCCTGAAGCTCTCGATGTATTCAATAATTTCAGGATAATAGAGGACGCCGGCGAGTCTGACCGCCTCTTTGGCGCTTTCAATGCGGTCACTGATGTTGTTGCCGCTGTGTCTGGTATTGCCCGTATCCATAGTCGAGTGCACCATGACAAGGCGTAAGTACTCATATGCTTCTATAAAGGAAAGTTCTCTTGCCGTGTTTAACTCAATAAACCTCTTCATGGCAAAGTCTTCCGCCTTTTTCAATTTATCAGGGTTCAATAAAGTTCTGAAAAATTCGATATTTGCATCCAATACATGCACATTTATATTTTTGGACTTCAGATAGGCGGCTAACACCGGTATGCTGATGTAAGGGGCGTCAAGTGCCCCAAAAGGCGGGTATATCAGCGCTATATCCATTAAATCTGTCTCATCTTATAAATACTTTTGTTGACCTTAGCCGTGGAAGACCTCGGATTTGAGAATCTGTGTCCTGTTACTTTCATGCTAAACCTCCATTAAAAGTGAACTACCGCCTATTTTGCACATAGCAGACAATGGATACCGGCACGGTGTAGATTTCTCAGCATACCTTTAGCTATCCTGGACCTCAAGCCACTTCGATTTAAGAAAAAGGATATAAGAGTCTTCGTGCATATCGTTAAGCGCCCGATTTACCTTACTGAGCAAGGCGGGGTCTTTCCGCATGGTATTTCTTCGTATCGCTATGGAGACATAGCGGTTGTCATATCTGCCTGGAATAACCCTTACGAGCAGTCCGTCTTGCGCTGCCCTTTTGGCATAGGTAGAAACAATGCCCGAATATAGCGCTATGGCGTCTACTTTCCTTGTTTTAAGCTCCTCATAAGCGGCCTCGATAGTTGGGTTTACTACAACCACAGCGCCTATTTTTTTGAGTTCCAAGATGGCTATCTTGTCGTCAAGTGTTGCAATTTTCCTGCCCCTTAGGCTGTCGAGACCGACAATACTACTTTTTACTTTGTTTGCAGAGAATTCGGATACAATCTCAGCCGTGATCAAATTAATCAACAGAAGCCCAATAAGCCATATTAATACAGAAAGTAAACGGGCGTGGTGTTGCTTGGGAACAACATCACCAAATCCAATGGTTGTCTTAATCGACAGAACACACCACATCGCATCAAAGATACCGTTTCTGTAACTGCTGGAAATCAACGCGTCGTCTTTCCTCTCCATAAGCCACAGTAGATTGCCGAATATGAAAATCATCAGAATAAAGACCAGCGCAGACTGCGCCACTATTGGTGAGTAAATGGCCGATAGCGCCCTGATGTCAGTTAATAAATGGTTCTTAGGCTTATCAATGGCGAGAATCCTAAGTCCCGAGATAAAATATGGCCTGCTGAACACTGCCGTTTTTAGCGTTTCTCTGGTGGCTGGAATGCCCAGTAAGAGTATATCGAGACCACCGGAGTAGAACTTAGCGCTGCACTGAGGTACAGAGTCGCAGGTCTCAAACTCATATTTAACCGCTGAGCGTATAGCAATCTGCTGCCACACCTCAACGGCAAAGCCGTGAAGGCTGCCGTCAGACTGCTGTTGGCATATCCCCGGGCTTAAAGGCAGGCCTACCTTGTACGCAGCCGCCCCGACACTAACGCTTGTGGCAACAATCGCCAGAGAGATTAAGGCTATTATGATAATTCTAATGGAATCCATTTCTCAACAATAGCGTTCATTGTGCCATCGCCGCGCATGTCTAATATAACACAGTTAATCTCATTAAAAAGCCCTTCGTCAAACTTTCCCCAGGGCATACCAACCTGCCACTGTGCTTCATGCAGCGTACTTTTGATTGTGTTGAAAGTGAGGCCGTTTTTAAATGCCTTATTTGACAGCTCTAAGGCCGCAAGATAATAAAGGACACCGGCGTCGGCCTTTCCTTCCTTAAGTATATCGTAGATGTCCTTATAATTTGAAACTGGCACTGGTTTGGCTCCTATATCTTTCATTTGGTCAATAATGCCCTGGTTGGCTGGGACTGCTACAGTGTTGTTTTTTAAATCTGAGAAACTCGTGACCGTCCAGTTAATCTTATTCGCTGAAAACTCGGAGATTATCTCGGCTGAGATAAGTGTAACAAGTAAAACTCCGGTAAACCATATGACAACTGAAAACAATCGCGCCCCTAATCTTCTGGGCACAATATCTCCAAACCCTATGGTAGTCTTCATTGCAATGACGCACCACATGGCATCAGAGACGCCTTTCCAATAACCTTTTAACGATATGTCGTCTATTTCCAAAAACCACAGTATGTTTGCATAGATAAAGGATAATATCAGAAAGACAACAAATATCTGCAAGACAATTGCCGACCAGGCAACAGATATGGCCTTAAAATTCTCGATAAACTGGAGGTGCCATGACTTAATCAGGAGAATCGTTAGATTAGACACATGACAGACGTGTGAAAATGCGGCGATGTCCTCGTTTTTAGAAGTTCTTTCAATACCGTTTAAGAAGAAATCGACCTCGCCGGCAATCAATTTCTCTCTCAGCTGTGCTGCGTCTTTGAATTGACGCGGTGTATAATCAATTCCAGTGCGTTTTGCAATCTCGTGCCAGGTATCGGCAATTAGGCCTTGCATTTGGCCGCTTGGTGTCTCAATAACATAGCAAGGCTCGGCAATATAGCCAACTGTATAGGTCTTGCCTGTTGCGGAGGTCCCGGCATCCGCACGGCTGCTTATCACGGACGTTAGGACAATGGCACAGACAGTGACTGCAATTAGAAGCTGTTGCCGCTTAGCCTTCTTATATATCATGGTAATCATATCACGCAGCTGCGTCAGAGGGATTGTGAGTTTTCATCGGCACAACCCTTGCGATACATCTTTCAACAGCGGTAATAACAAATTTCTCAATGGCAATCCCACCAGTTTCCTGTCTTGGTTGAGCGTGAATTGGACAAATCCGATTCACAAATCAGATACTGCCAGATCAATCATGCTCTGAAGCATCCATACCAAACAGCATGGGTTATTAAGGCATTAGGGACATTTAACCCGGTTAATGGTTATTGTAAGTCGTAAACTTTCACATACGCCAAGCTAACCGTCTGATTAGTCCCAACACGCTATCCCTTTACAGGTTACGCTCCCCAGCAGAAAGCTGTCTCCGTCTGGCCTGCTGACATCAGTTTAGCACCTGAATAAATCCTTTGTCAAATGTTTTATGACGGTTGTGCTTTCGCATTTCACGAGCCGATTCCAACTTCTGATTACGCAACGTAAAGATATTCATTTGTCGTCCCTGCGGCTTATAGTATTGGTTTATTGATCCATACAGCTGCTCAATCAGAAGAAGGGTTTAACCGTTTCATGCGAAATAGCATTGGCTATGCGGGCAAACTCATCGATAGTCAATGTCTCCGGCCTTCTTTGCGCGTCTATACCTATGGACTTCAGGATATCGCCAACTCCAGCACTAAGTCCCCTGAGGTTATTACCTAGGGTCTTTCTGCGCATGGAAAAAGATGTTCTGACTACTAAACTGAACAATCTCTCATCGGTAATGTTCAGCCTTTTTGCTTTTAACATCTGAAATCCAATCACCGCAGAGTCCACCTCCGGTGGCGGCCTGAATGATTCCCGGCCTACGACAAACTTTATCTCAGGGACACTTACAAGCTGAGTCATCACAGAGAGCACCCCGTAGGATTTCCGCCCCGGCACTGAGGCTATACGCTGCGCCAATTCCTTTTGAACCAGCAGGGTCATGCCGGTAAGGGTTTCTCTTTCAGCAAGTAGCCGAAATATCAGGGGCGTTGTAATATAGTACGGGATATTGGCGGCCACTTTAAACGCGCCGATTGAGCTATAGTCAAATGTGAGGGCGTCGGCGTGGACAAGTTCAAGGTTGGGGCAGCCGCTAAAGCGCACTTTGAGCCTGTCATAGAGCGTGATGTCAAGCCCAATGGCGATGACCTTATTCGCCCGGGCTATGAGTATCTCTGTTAGAGAGCCCGTGCCCGGGCCTATTTCCACAACAGTATCATAAGAGGCAATGCAAGCCTCATCGGCTATTCGCCCAAGAATCGCGCTATCGTAGAGGAAGTGCTGTCCTAATTTTCGTCTCTTCACAGATCTTATCGTTATTATAACGGATTTTAAGCCTTTATTGGCAACTGTCTTCCCCGTGCCTCTTGTCAAATACAAGTCAATCGGTTTAGAATGATTGAGGTTAAGGCAAAGGCTCAAAAAATATTTTTTTTAGGCCTAAAGTTTCCTGTACTATTGCCGATAAGAAAAATGAACACTCAAAGGATGGTAAAAAAGGAGGTAATTTATCATGGCGGTTACTATTATACAAGATTCAACAAACGTATACACACCGGCCAATAAGCCTGGCAATACGCAGCAGACTGGCGGCACTCAGAATCCTGCAGGCACTGCCGGCACAACTGCTACAACTGGCACAACCGATACCGGTACGCAGCCCTCGGCAATTGTCAGCATCTCATCGCAGGCAAGAGAAGCGGCAAACGCTACTGAGGCTAATGACAACGGCGCGGCAGCGGCAGCAGGAGCAGCCGGGGCGGCAGCGCAGACAGCCGTGCAAAACACGCAGAACACCACAGAGGTAAACAATCAGATCCAGCAGAACACTAATACTATTTGGCAATCATTTTCTAAGACAGTATAGTGATAGCGTACGGATGTTCAAAGGCAGTTAGGCAGTAAGTGGCCGCGAGGCGGTCATGATGTGAGTTGATACAAAAGGAGATACTAGCATGGTAATCGCAGGGATAGGTCAAGATGTGCTGCCATATGTCAGCACTACCGACACGCAGGCTCAACAGCAAGCCAATGCTCTGCCTGCATCCCAGACACAGTCCCCTGACGCCCTTGCTATCACTCAGACCGGCACAGGTAATAACAACTCCGTGAAGGTTACTATCACAGATGCGGGAAAGAACATGCTCAACAGCTCTCAGCAGAATGCTGCTGGAGGGGATAAAGATACCACCACCGATGTGGCAGACTTAGCCCAGGGTAAGTCATCTGCGCCTGGCGCTCAACCTGCCACAAGCGCTAAGAATGCAACTCAGGTTAATACGCCCCCTCCTGCGCAGAATGGTCTTTTGAGCAATTCAGCCTATTATTCTGTTGAGAAAAATAGCACGGATAATACGCAGAGTGTGGTGGTAAAGATAGTGGACTCCAATGGGAATGTGGTTAGGGAAATACCGCCAGAGTCTTTATTAGCTCAGGCGTCGAAACTAAATATTACGCCAAATCATCTTTACCACGCAGTAGGATAGGGGAACTGATCAGTTCCCCTATCGCGGCGTGGTCAACATGTCCGGCGTCGTCTGCCCGGCGCCGGCTATGGTGGTGCCCAAGTGTTGCGTAGCCGCCCCCCTCTTTTTTGAATTGCATGAATAAGTAAGAATGCCTCCACCTACAAAACATTTTTAGCGACTTCCACGGGGGTTTTGTGTTACCATTATAGATATGGACGCCGAAGCAGATAAAATACTTAAACTATCTGGTGCCATTGGAGAAATCCAGAACAGTATATATAGCGCTGCCGGTCAGCATGATCTCCTTACCGCGATTCTTGACATTGTAGGCGCCCTTGTTCTTATTCGTGACAGGGATGGGCGCGTGATTTATTTCAATCGAACCTGTGAGGAGGTCTCAGGCTATGACTTCGAAGAAATAAAGGGAAAAACACTATGGGATGTGCTGACAAGGGAGGAAGACTCGGAATCTGCAAAGGTAATTTTTGAAAAAATCATGAAAGGGAATTATCCCGCCGCTTATGAGAATTTCTGGAATAGTAAGGACGGCTCAGAGCATTTGATTGCGTGGTCAAGTACGGCTTTATTAAATGAAAGATCAGAGGTTGCATATGTGATT
>JADFXZ010000006.1:0-2376 GCA_015233265.1 Nitrospirota bacterium | reverse complement strand
GAACAGCGCCTTCAGTACCTTGCCCATTTTGATTCCCTGACCGACTTGCCAAACAGGACGCTCTTCTATGACCGCCTAAGCCATGTGCTGGGTCACTCAAGACGCTATAACCAGATGTTTGCCTTGTTGTTTTTAGACCTCGATGGCTTTAAGTTTATCAATAATTCGCTGGGGCACGATATTGGCGACCTGCTTTTGAAGATGGCCGCTGCCAGACTGCCCAAGTGTGTACGTGAATCAGACACGGTAGCCCATGCTGGTGCCGATGAGTTTGTAATAATCCTTCCTATGTTGGAAGATGTTCAGGAGGCCTCTTTAGTTGCCGAGAAGATTCTTGAAGCCTTTTCAGCCCCGTTTTATCTTGATTGCCATGAGTGTTTTGTAAGTTTGAGCATTGGCGTGAGCATATATCCGGGCGACGGAGACGATATAGACTCGCTGTTGAAGAACTCTGATGTTGCCATGTATCAGGCAAAGGGCAAGGGCGGCAACACCTACCAGTTCTATAACCCGGAGATGAACTCCCGCGCGTTGAGACGTTTAGAGCTTGAGAACAACCTGCGCAAGGCCCTCGAGAAAAACGAATTCCGGCTCCAGTATCAACCGAAAATTGACCTCAATACGTGGACGGTGTCGGGCGTAGAGGCGCTGATACGCTGGCAAAACCCGCAGCTTGGCATGATCTCACCAGTAGAGTTTGTCCCATTGGCCGAGGAGACGGGGATTATCATCCCCATAGGAGAGTGGGTGCTGAGGACTGCCTGTGAGCAGGCCAAACGCTGGCAGGAGCTTGGCTACCATGGAATTCTCATGTCTGTAAACCTCTCTGCTAGACAGTTTAAATCTAAAAATCTTGTCCAATCGATAAAGGATATACTAAAGGAAACAGGGCTTCCTCCACGCTCTCTTGAGCTTGAGCTGACTGAGACCGTAGTCATGGACGACGCGGAGATGGCTATCAAGATACTGAGGGAGATAAAGAGTATGGGCATACACATAGCCATCGATGACTTCGGAATGGGCTACTCGTCGCTGAGCTATTTGAAACGCTTCCCTATTGACTGCCTCAAGATTGACAGGTCATTTGTCAGTGAAATTACCACGGACGCCGATGACGCGGCAATCGCCACGGCCATTATAGCGATGTCCCATAGCCTGAAGTTGAAGGTTATAGCCGAGGGGGTCGAGACCAACGGCCAGCTCGAATTTCTGTGTGCCCTTGATTGTGACGAGGCTCAGGGATACTATTTCGCCAAGCCCCTGTCTGTGCAGGACATAGAGGATTATATAAAAAACGATAAAGTCAAATTGAAAAAGTGATGGAAATCCACGTAACAGCTGGTCCGGCGTGTCTCGATGAGTTGAAGCTCAGGCGGCTTCTCACCTCAGGTGTCAGCGCCGTGCGCCTCAACATGTCTTATGCCGATGAGAGGCAGCTAACGCACCTAGTGACGCTGATAAGGCGTCTGGCCCCGGACGTAACGATAGGAGCTGACATCAGGGGGCGAAAGCTCAGAATCGGCGCTGTGCCAAATGACAAGGTGGCTCTGACGGCTGGGCAGCAATTCAGGCTTTTATTTAGTGAAGACGCTAAACAATGCGCCGATGGCTGTGCGTATGTGAGCTACCCATTGAAACTAACAGCCGGTGCCGCGGTTTTACTTGACGATGGGGCTATCACGCTTACCGTGATGGAAGTCAAAGAAGGTGAGATTTACTGCCGTGTTGAGACTGACGCGCAGCTGAGCTCAGGCTGCGGGGTAAACACACCTGGCTTTCCCATTGAGCTGCCCCCGCTTAGTAAGAAGGACTACGGCGACATAGAGATTCTATCGAGACTGTCTATTGACTTTGTATACTTGTCCTATGTTGAGCGGGCGCAGGACATTGTCACTCTCAGACAGACGCTCTGCGCTCACAAGATGAAAGACACAGTTGTGGCAAAGGTGGAGCAGGCACTTGCGGTTAAGAATCTTGAAGAGATATGCGCCGTCTCAGACGCCATCTGCATAGCGCGCGGCGACTTAGGCGTAGAGATTGACCTGCCGCAAATACCATACGTCCAGAGGCACATCATACAAACTGCAAGGCAATACGGCAAACCCGTCCTGCTTGCCGGTGAGGTGATGTTATCATTAGTAAACAGATATAAGCCCTTCAGGGCAGAGCTTACTGATGTCATTACAGCCCTGGAGCAGGGCGTAGACGGCTTCATTTTGTCAGATGAGACGGCCATAGGCATAGACCCTGCTAATGCGGTAAGACACCTGCACGCACTGATAGCGGAGTTTAACCGGCGCTGCGCCAATCAGTATGAGTAAATGGCTGATGGAATATCAAGATGATTGATTTTGAACATCTCTTTGCTCATCCACT
>JADFXZ010000212.1:3600-3924 GCA_015233265.1 Nitrospirota bacterium | reverse complement strand
ACAACGGCATGTACGCCTTTGCCGTCTATGACACTCGTGAAAAGAGGTTTTGCATAGTCCGTGACAAGACAGGTGAAAAACCCCTGTACTACACACGCGGCAAGGACTTCTTTGCCTTTGCCAGCGAGATGAAGTGTCTGCTTAATGTGATACCCGCCGAGTTTAACACTGAGGCGATTTCATATAACGCCTATGAGTTTACAGTTGGCAGTGAGACGCTCTTTAAGAACATTTTGAGCCTTGAGCCGGGGGAATATATAGAGGCAGACGCCCGCGGATTCACAAAACACGAGTACTGGAAGCTGTGGAACAATTTAATAGAAA
>JADFXZ010000212.1:2147-3414 GCA_015233265.1 Nitrospirota bacterium | reverse complement strand
TCGATGAGCTGGACTATGCGCGGCTTGTGGCGGCCAAGCTCAAGAAAGAGCTTATAATTGTCACCCCGGCAAAGGAGGACTTTCTGCGCACGAGACAGACCGTTGCCTTTCATCTGGATACGCCATGCACATGGACGAGCTTTTCGCTGTGGATGCTTCTTGAGCGCGCATGTAAGGACATCAAGGTGGTGATGACCGGTGACGGAGCGGATGAGACATTTGCTGGTTACTACAGATACCTGCTGCTCTATCACGACGAACAGATTAAGCAGGTCGAGGCGTTAAATAAGTATTCATACCTGATAAATAAGTACTACGGCTCTGCCGCGCAGAGATACGCCAGGCTCGTCAACCGCTGCGACAACCAGTTCGACATGGCCGTAGGCGACTACCTTAGTCAGAGCATCGGGTATTATTTCGACAAGGTAAACGGCGACATAGTCCACGCGATGGGGCTTAATGATTTTTATTCGACGATGCAGGTGCTACTGCAGATGTCTGACCGCCTCTCGATGGCCAAGAGCATAGAAAACCGTACGCCATTTCTGGATTACCGGCTGGTGCAATATGGCTTTTCGATGCCGTCGAAGTATAAAATCAAAGACGGTGTAACAAAGTGGGCACTGAAGGAGATAGCAAAAAAGGTAGTGCCAAAGGAGATAATCCTTCGTACAGACAAGCGCGGGTTTTCAGCCCCGGTTAATAAATGGTTCGAGTGGGACAAGACCGGTAAATACGACAGAACGGCCTATAAGAACATGGTCTACGAGGATTGGAAAAGGATATTTAAAGTTAAACATGCCTCAAAACTAAAGTAGGGCCTCAAAGCCAAAGTAATGTTATAATTAATCTTGAATAAGTGTGAGCATCTTTTCTATTTACATCTTCAGACCTGATTAAGTACACTGCACACCACCAAAATCTTTGGACTATCAATCATTATGAGGAGAGTTCCGTATGAAAAATTGGAAACAGGGTAAACACGCGGTAGTTTTGTTGTTGGCCGTCTTTTTGCTGAGCGTGATAGTGCCGGTAAGCGTGTTAGCAGGTGAGCGCTCTGCCGCGCACAAGGCTAAGGTATCCACTGTAGGCGGGTATGAAAAACTGGCCGCCATAGCAGCTCAAAACGGCTCAGTCAGGATTATCGCAAAAGTAGATGTATCATTTCGCCCAATGGGCAACTTAACCAAGACTGAGGCTGCCGTCCAAATGAACGCTATTGCTCAGTCGCAGGCTCATGTAATGGAGCAGCTTGCCTCGGTCAACG
>JADFXZ010000212.1:1606-2087 GCA_015233265.1 Nitrospirota bacterium | reverse complement strand
ACGCCGTACTTGCCATACCAGAGGTAGTCTCAGTCGAAGAAGATAAACTCTCACGCCCCACACAGGTTAACTGGGATATCACAAAGGTTGGCGCCCCTACGGCATGGTCAAGCGGGTATGACGGCACAGGTTACACAGTGGCAATCCTTGACACCGGAGTAGATAAAACACATCCAGTGCTCACGGGGAAGGTTGTCTCCGAGGCCTGCTACTCGACCAACAATTCAACATCTTTAACCTCTTCTGTTTGTCCTGGTGGTGTAACGGACTCAACGGCTAGCGGGGCTGCGATGCCTTACACAGGGGTCTGCCCAGGCGGCGAATGCGACCATGGGACACATGTGGCAGGTATTGCGGCAGGGCAGAACACCGGTCAATCCTCTGGTGTTGCAAAAGGGGCAAATATAATAGGGATTCAGGTCTTTTCACGAGTTGATGACAACTCCACTAACGGCTGCAAAGGATCCGCCCCCTGCGTACT
>JADFXZ010000212.1:654-1558 GCA_015233265.1 Nitrospirota bacterium | reverse complement strand
TTATTCGTTGATGAGCAACTATTCGATAGCCTCGGTAAATATGAGTTTGGGCGGCGGCAGGTACTACAGTTATTGTGATAATGATAGTGCAAGTGTAAAGGCGGCAATAGACACCCTTCGTTCTGCCGGAGTGGTTACAGTTATTGCCTCAGGCAACGATGGATATACAAACTCTATGGGTGCTCCGGGATGTATCTCTACCGCTGTCAGCGTTGGAGCAACGGACAGCTCGGACGCGGTTGGCTCCTTTTCTAACAGTGCAAGTTTTTTAAATCTGCTGGCGCCTGGGGTTCAGGTTTCATCGTGCATACCTAACGGCGGCTATGCGACATGGAATGGAACCTCGATGGCAACCCCGCATGTGGCCGGGGCGTGGTCAGTCCTCAAACAGGCCAAGCCCTCGGCGTCGATTACAGATATTTTTAATGCCCTGACAAACACCGGTGTCTCAGTAACGGACTCACGTAACGGTATAACAAAGCCCAGAATCCAGGTTAATGCCGCGCTAAACTCATTAATGAGTCTCAATACTCTGACCGTGACAAAATCAGGCACAGGCACGGGGATAGTTACAAGCAGCCCAGCGGGCATAAGCTGCGGCTCCAGCTGTTCGACGTCCTATTCAGCCGGCACATCAGTGACTTTAACGGCAGCGGCTGACTCCGGCTCTTCTTTTACAAGCTGGTCAGGCTGTGACAACACAAACGGCATTCAATGTGCCGTTGCCGTTTCCTCGAATAAGTCCATATCCGCGGTGTTTACTTCGAGCGATCCGAACTTCGGCACTGCAAGTGCATGGATTAATGCCGTAGCTTCGCAGTATTCCTCATACTTCGGAACGGCCTCTGGCAGCGTGACAACTGGTACAGACGCGGGAGGCACATACTACATTCTATGGTTTTCA
>JADFXZ010000212.1:0-609 GCA_015233265.1 Nitrospirota bacterium | reverse complement strand
TATTTCTACACTGGCGTCTCCGGCAGCGGCTGGAACAATTCCCTGAACTTGCTGTGGAACCAGCAAATCAGGGCAACGGCGTGGATTAACGCGTTCTACGCCCAGTATGCCTCATTCTTTGGCGCTGCCTCAGGCGGCGTGACAACGGGCACAGACGGCAGCGGCACATTCTATATCCTGTACTGCAAAAATGGCACCGGCCTGATGGCATACACTGACGGCTACATGTATTTCTATTCAGGCGGTAAATGGAACTCCTTCGGGACAAAGTGGAAGTAAATGGCTGGTCGCAATCCAGTTAAATGTTTGTTCGAAAAGGCGGCCCTGATGGCCGCCTTTTAAGGCAAGCGCACTATGCATTTGTAACCGTTCACCCCGCTATCCTAATGCTTGCGCAATCATGGGCACCTCAATGACTTTGCGGTGCCCAGTCTTTTATTGTAGCAGTATAGCCATATATCCATAGCATGTCTTCTTAATAGACCATCGAATCCTCCTGCTTTCTGTCTCTTTATTTCGATGGTACTACTTTTTCCCATGGATTGACCCTCTCTTTTGTACATTTTTCATGGCAGCTTTTGGTACATTTTATCCTAAAGAAAGCAGTTG
>JADFXZ010000211.1 GCA_015233265.1 Nitrospirota bacterium | reverse complement strand
ATTCTGACACAGCCACAGCAAGTGCCGCTGAAATACGGCAAAAATACGCCACCGCCGGCCAGTGCATTGACCGCACCACCGAGCACTGCCGCCACACCCACGACAATTAAATCGACCTCGCTCATATACCTCCTCAGAGCTTTCCATGCGATATCAGCCCTTAAAGCACATTAGTATATCACCAAACTTAGGGTTTTGTCTGCTGCAGATTCATGTGCCCAAGGTAATTCTGTTCTCCATCGTAAGTAATTTGTCCTGTTCACGTGCCACGACGCACAGAGAAAATAACATTGACAGGCTAAACAATAATATCATATCATCCGATAATAACTGTGAGTATAATCCACTTGGTTGGATTACAAATGTTTGAGCATAGAGAGGGTGTAAATATGGCAACACAATCGGTAGTCAGGGAAGAGATGAGCAGAGCTAATAAGACGGGATTATTCTTTATGAGTCTGATATGCTTGGCGCTGCTTCTGTCTCAGAGTGCGTTTGCGGCAAAGGGAATCAGTACCGGAGACCTGGTAAAATCATCGGAACTTATCATTACCGGCAAAGTGGACAAGGCAACATGCCACTTCGCCAAGGGAACGGTTATCACACAGGCAACGATAAAAGTAAGCGAGGTGCTCTCTGGAAACGTAGACAAGAAAGACATCATCGTCGAGTATGAAGGCGGCAAAGTAGGCGACCTTGAGTTAAAATTAACCGATGCGGTAACGCTTACCAAGGGTGAGGAGATAATCCTGTTTCTCAAGACAGCTCAGAGCAAGCTTGCTGGCAAAACTGTGTTTGTAATTTCGGGAGAGGCTCAGGGTAAATATACCATTAAACGCGGAATCGCCATCCCGATTCACACTTCTCCAGCTTCAAATTATGATACGTCGCGGCCTTTATTAGATACCCGCTACCGTGTTTGTCCGGGTTAAAAGTCTCGCCTTTAATCAGTGCGCTGCATTGATGGTTGTCTAAAAATTCTATCGTAATCTGCCTTCCAACAAACCCATCTGTGTCAAACAGGTATATAAGTTCATTAAGCCACGCTATCAGGAGTCTTTCGGTGGAGTCCTCATTGACGCTTATAGCTGCAGTTGTAATAGCTGCAACAGCGTCTATGCTGGTTGTAAGAGAATAAAACCCAAGCGCGGCGGTTATAAAAATGTCCTCAAGCGTTGAGGCAAATACCCTGATGCCCAAGTCGCCGGATATGTCTAGTGTCTCGATGTCTCCCATGTGTTAAGCTACCATTTTCTGCTGCTTCCATGCAAAAAATACATAGTGCGTTTGCCCTGTGCAACTAAATTATTTTATTGACAATATGATTCAGCTTTTAGTATAATTGTCATTGGTAGTATCGTATGTTGAGTTGACATCTGCCGTATATTACTGAAAGGCGGGCATGTATGTTGAGAGCGTTGATATTATTCTTAGCGTTATTTATGTGGATTGCCTTTAACATGTTCAGCGCGGTTGTCGTCGGATGGACTATTAAAGTTTGTATTTACTTCCCATATTTGACATCGGTATCTGGCGCGGAATTAGAATGGGTGCTGTCGAACTTCTCGACTGACGACGTAACAGCGACGACGTTTACCGTCATGGCAAACGCCACATATCAGGCAACCCAAACGGCAAGGACATTTCCATCTATTAATAATATCGGCAAGGGCAGGACACAGCTGATATCGTTCATGGAACAGTCGGTATATGTAGACGCAGGCACTCAGGTAGTCGATCTGTCCTCAGACACCGGGACAGCCAGTGCGTATGGTGGAACGCTGCGTTTTTCGTCTACCGGCTCAACCGGTATCAATTGCAAGACGCTGATAATGACCTGCTATCAGGGAAATACCACACCAAAGCGCAATTTGGTTGGTTACATCTGCGAGGATGACAGCACATCCGGCCCTGGCGGCGCAAAAAATGTCATAGGCTATTAGCTGGATGCTACGATGGTGGGATGCAACCATGTATATTGAAAGGGTTAGCGGCAAGTGAAAAAGTGGCTTTTGCTCTCAGCAGCTATTATAACGATAATGGTTTTTGCTGTGACGGTTCCTTTATACGTAAGGGCTAGTTCGAATTATACTTCGACTTACACAGTAAATTTAACTAAGTTAGGCACTGGCGGCGGCACCATTACCCCTTCAACTGGCACAATTACGTGGTCAGGCACCTCAGGAACAATAACCGGTACTGTTTCGTCGACTCTCTATTTTTATGTGACGCCAAGTTTAGGCTCAGTATTTCAGAGCTGGTCAGGTTGCGATTCAGTGTCGGACAACGGTACATGTACTTTGTCCCTATCTTCCGATAATAAGTCCATAACTCTTACCTTAGGCGGTATAAGCACGTATGTGCTTACTGTAATTAAAACTGGTTTTGGCTCTGGCACGATAGTTCCTTCTATTGGCTCCCTTTCATGGAGCAGTAGTACCGGTACGGCTACATATAATTCAAATCAATCTTTGGCTCTATACCCTGCTGCTGATAACGCGTCGAGGTTTTATTTCTGGCCTCTGTGAAAATCATCGAGACCAGCAAATTTATAATCATACTGCGATGGAATTGACACCCCGTTTTTGTGGATTAGATAGGAGAACTTCATATGTGTAATACGCCCGTGCTTGCCCTCGTAAGGAAAAAGGGGAAGCTGATGGGTCTGCCATTTTTGCCAGTTGTCGCCCCAATGACCACTGTGATAGGCGTTCATCAGATAATACTCTACGGCGTTGTCTTCTCTGAAGACCTTTAGCACAACACGAAGGGCCTTGTCGTGAGCGTAGTCCTCGAAGGCAAACCCTATGCCGCCGGGAAAGTTCGATATTGTCCAGTTCTGAACATTTTGGACGAAACGCCTGCCGCCAATCCACTTATAGCTTGGGTGGCAGTACTTTTCTGCAAATTCTTTTTCCATGTTTACCTTTGTATTTTATATGAGTAGTTTAAACCCTTGTTATTGTGGATGTAACCACCCTCGTGGGATACGACACAGCAGTTGAAATAGTCGCATCCATAGTGGTAGTCGTGCAGTTCGATAGAGAAGTCTATGTCGAACGCCCTTGCGCCATTGATATCCGATGGTATCTCCTTTATGAAAAAGTTGTGTTTGATGTTAAATACGTGTTCCCAGTCACCGCGTTCTTTAATGGAAAACCCGCAGTAAATCGCCATGTTATAGAGATAGTGCTCGCTTGGAAAGACGACCATGCACCTGTCGTGCAGGCTGCTAAAGAGATGTTCATCCCCTTCAACAGTGTACGTGATAAAGTGTACTTCCAGTCTCTGCGGCCTGTCGTCTATCTGGCGGAAATAAAACCCCGAGTCAAAGGATACGTTATATATCTGTTTTTGTAGAAAGCCCAGGTGTTCGAGTTTCCATCTTTCATAAAAGTATGCCTCTACGGCGACATTTATCCTGTGTTTAACATAATCGTACATGTCTTCAATTGAGCCGCCATAGCGCGGCAGCGCCTGCACCTCCTCGCCCTGTGAAAAACTTATCGGAGGGATGCCTTTTTTTAGCAGCATATAGTTCAAAAAACACTTGCCGACGCGCCCGTTTGAATCCCAAAACGGATGAATGGCTATGAACATGTAGTATGAACGCGACAAGTCATAGATGAAGGCATCGAGATTATGAAAGCTCTGGCTGGTCTCCCATAGCACATGCTGCAGGTCTTTTGTTTCCCTGTCGAAGTTGCCGTTGTCGAACGTTACGCCGTTTTTATCAGGGAAGTCGAACGGTCTGAAGCTCCCTGAGTTTGGTACGGTTCCTTTTGACATTGTCAGATGGATTTTTTTTAACAGATCAAGGCCAATCTCTGTATAGGTGTGCAAGGACGAGAATGTCTGTTTGTACATCTCTATGAAGTTTTTATTACCAATAATTTTTAATGCCTGAAGGGTAAGCTGGTCTTCATGGCCGACCGTGCCCTTCATAATGGTCATGGAG
>JADFXZ010000210.1 GCA_015233265.1 Nitrospirota bacterium | reverse complement strand
AGTCTCAATAGTCCTGCCTGTCATTTCTGTAACAAACGCAACCATTGCAGAGGCGGCGGAAAGCGCAAACATTGGCAATTTCTCAAGTAATAATCTGAGAGTCTTATTACCTGCCTCAGAAAAACGTCCAAGCGGCCAATAGTCCAAAAGCAGCAGCACAACCGGCAGCGTCACCATCACCGGCTTTGACATCAACCCAAAGAAAAAACACAACAACACGGCCATATAACGCTCCACCGCCGGTCTCTTAACATAATACACGTATGCCCAGATGGCAAGTCCCCAAAATAATCCGCTTAACATATCTTTTCGCTCTGCTATCCACGCCACAGATTCCACGTGCATCGGGTGAACGGCAAATAGCGCGGCCACAAAGGCGCTGCGCCACACAGCTCCAGTTAAGGCCCTCAGGGCCATGAATAAAATGACGGTATTTGCCACATGAAACAGGAGATTCACGATGTGATGCCCGCCTGCGTTAAGGCCAAACAGCGTGATATCCGCCATGTGTGAAAGCCATGATAGCGGCTGCCAAAACCCTAGCTCAGTCGTCTTAAATGCCCACAGAAACCCATCTGCTGTCAAGCCAGAGAGGACATGCTGGTTTTCAGTTACATATTTGTCATCGTCATAGCCGATGAACTCGTAATGCTTGACAGGTAAAAAGACTATAAGTGTAAGGACGATTAATAAAAAAATAGCGACATACGCGGGGTCACAACTGAGGGATGACCTCCGCAGAGAGGCAGTCTTTGTGTCAGCGCTCAGATGAGCCAAATTATCTTCGTGTGTCTGCCGCATAATTTGAACTGTTATCGGATTTAAAAGGTGCCGTATTAATAGAGAGCTTGGCCGCAGTCTTATAGTCACCGGCAGCCTCGTCAACTCGACCGGCCTTCATGTACGCGTCTCCTCGCTTTAAGTACACATCTGGGTCGAGGGGGGAGGCGGCGATTGTCTTTGAATATTGTTCTATCTCGCCGTTGAGTTTTAGTCTCTTGGCGAAGAGTCTGTTTTTGCCGGCCTCAAAGAGCGCCAATGCCCGCTGCACAATAGCGTAGTTGTTGTCGGTCTGGTCATAAGCGGCCATGACGAGGAAAAAAAGGATAAAATAGAGCAGGCCCCATTTTAACTTTGCCAAAAAGGGAATGCCTTGAGCTGTTGCAGTGCTTGGTGGAAGCGGCGGCTTGGACGGTTTTGCATGTTCTATCGGAATGCTCAGTATAAAACCGCAACTCACGCACAGCGCCGTTGACTGGTCATTTAGCGCGTCACAGCGTGGGCAGACGACCTTGCCCTGCCAGTGGCCGTGAAGCTCCAGCTGCGGCTGCCGCGTTAATCCCTCTGAATCTTTCGCAACTGCCATGTCAGTTGATATTTTAGAGTCTGTCATTCCTGCGAAAGCAGCAGAAATCCAGTTCATCGGCTTTTCTGGCTCACGGCCTGATTCCAAAGGCACTTGTGCCGGTACATTCAGCTGAGCCGTCGGCTCTGAAAGCGTCGAAAGCGGCGCGTGGTCTGCCCCAGCAGCGCTGTGTATCTCTTCAAGCAAGGGTAGGAAGTCTGGCAGATTTTCGTACGGACTCAGGCATGACTCGGCGATTGCCGAGGCCAAATGCCTTATTCTTGTGTCGCCAGAGGCAGAAAGTGCCCTAAACAGCGGCGATTGGTTGGTGTTGAGGAAATCCCGTCCGCAAAATAGTAAATTGTCGCCGTTATAGTATTTTCCCCATAAATCTAAGTCATATGTCAGTGCGCTTATGGCTGTAAATATGACAATAGCGGAGAATGAATCTAAATGTTCATTATAGTGGCGGCTCTGACGTTTTGGGTGTTGATAGTTCGGGTGGCCGGTCTCATGGCTGCCGCCGCTGGTCATGTCGGGGCAGTAGAGGCCGTCGTAGTCGATGAGGACAAGCGATTGCTCCGGGGTAATCAGGATGTTGCCGTGCTGGAGGTCCCCGTGGGCGATGTGATGCAACCGGAGAGTTTTGTACAAATCGAGAAACTGCCCTGTCAGGGCCGCTGTACCTTGCGTGTCACGGCTTGTGAGACACCTGTGGAGGTATCTGTCTATAGGTATGCCGTCCTGCCACGGCATCTTTAGTATAGGAAGTGGCTGTCCGTTGACGCCTATCCCTCTTGCAATATACTCTACTTTAATAAAATACGCGCAGTTAATCCTGTCAAGGTAGTTTGATATGTGCCCCCAGCGCGTTTGTATGTCATCGGGGGCGCTTAGGAAGCACTTAATGGCAAAATGTGCCTGCCCTGTGCTTATCCTGTAAACGGAGGCGAAATTTCCTGAGCGCACACGCGGCAATCCCATCTTATCCACTTCAACTGTGCCTTCCCTGAGCTTGTTATCCAACAGGGACAGGCGCGGAATCTGCATGGCCTGTTGGTAGTCCTGCGGCATCGGGAATTTTCTCATGGCAGGGTCAGCATGAGGGCGGTTGCGTCGTCGTTTTTCATCAGGCGCTGCGCCCTGAGTTGCTCTATTAATAGATCAAAGGCTGCCTTGTCTTTTATCTTAATGAGTCTTTTCCAGGGAAATAAACCGCCTTCTCGGCTTTTTAAAAACCATTCGGCAAGGGCATCTGAAAGGACAAACATAGTATCACCCCTTTGAAGCTCAGCGCTTGTTGTCTCTATATGGCGCTGAGGTACGTCGTGAAGGCTCGATATTAAACGGGGGGAGTTGTTAAACTCAGCCGGGTTATCAATTGGAAAGGCATGAATCAGCTCATCGCCCCTGATGACAAACACACACACATCACCTACGGCAACGGCCTCGCACGTATAGAGAGTTTTTTGGAAAAACAGGCGTTTTCTCTGCCGTTGGGCAACCGCTGGGATCAGCCTTACGGCGGTAAAGGCGGCATGTGCGCCCTCATCTGCCTTGAGTTGCACATACCACGGCATCGTCCTTGTAAGCATGAGTTGCCTCCACGCAGCACTGGCCTTGCCTACAACTGTCTGCATAATGTGGCTCAGAGCAGTGCCCTGTCGCGCATCGCAGCCAAGAAACTTCTCAACCAGCATGTTGGCAAATTCCCTTGCGAAAATGGATTCGGTTGCCCCATCGGCAACGCACATGGAGTTATTATTAAAGCCGAAGGCGTCTTCGTAGTCTTCGGGCTGATTGCCCTGTTTTTGAATGCCATAGGCCTTAAGTCCGCCGATTAGTTTACCTTCTGAAGTGTTTATCTTAGATTCCCAACCCTCGTGCCAATGTCTATGAACTTTATCAGAGAGACAAGGTCGGCGTTAAAACCAAAGCCCCGTGACTGAGGCAGGACGTTATAACCATCTTTTTGAGCTGCCTGAGTCATCGATTCAGGCAGCATACTGGACATCTCAAACAGGGATTTGCCAAGCTGGTCGGCAAGCGAGGCGTCCGAATCCGGATACAATATCGGGACTGCCTTTTGAGAGGATATGTGAATGTTAAAGAACAGGCAATTGCCGTTGTTTGTGCCCAGTCTATAGAGATCCATGGCATAGGGGATTGGATTGCCGTCTGTGGAGTCACCGTCTGTGATATTTATAGCAATTGGCGGGTAGCTGTCTCTGTGCTGGTTGCACCAGTGCTCAAGGATAGTCTTAGCATAGGTTATTGCCTTGCACATCGGGGTTGCGTTATTGGCCACTGGTTCAAACCAGATTGGAAATTTCACTGGCCTCTCCACCGTTGTGCCGCCATCTGCCGGAAACTGCTGCATACGCTCTTCGATTCTCAAGGGGTTGTTGCCCAGGGCCTCAATTGTGATAAGCTCCTTACCGGCAAAGCTGCCACTGAAGGCTGGGGCTACTTGGGGATTGCCATATCCTATGACGCCGACATCGAAATAATCTGCAATGCCGTCGTCCTTTGTGCATTTCAAAATGAGATTTGCAATTAGTTTGTTTATTGTATCGGAAACCCCCTGGCTCTTGGATATGGAGCCGCTGCCGCCTAAGGGG
>JADFXZ010000074.1 GCA_015233265.1 Nitrospirota bacterium | reverse complement strand
AAACCGGTGAGACAGGGAGTTTGCACTATGAGTAAGAAAGAGCTTAGAGTTCTGTTTCATGTCAACGAAATGAATAAGTGGGACACCGCATTGGGCAACATAACGAATCTGATAAAAGATGTGGGGAGCGATGCCGTGCAGATAAAGGTGGTCGCCAATGGCCCATCTGTGGCCGCTTTTAGTGATTCGTCGCGTCTTGAGACTATGAAGGCACTGGCAAATGACGGCGCGCTGTTTTTAGCCTGCCGCAATTCGCTAAAGAAGATGTGTTCGGGGGCTGACGTCTGCCTTACAGAGGAGGCGCTGCCGCCGTTTATTAAGGTAATCCCAGCCGGTATAACCGAGATAGTCAAAAGCCAAAGCGAAGGCTTTGCGTACGTAAAACCGTGACCAAGCCCATCTTGCCAGAAAGGTTGAGACACGGCGATACGATAGGGCTTGTCTCCCCCTCTGACCCCATTACAGGGAAACTCCACATGGATGAGCTGGAACGCGGTATACAATTTTTAAAAAACATGGGGTTTAAGGTCGAAGCGGGAAAAAACATATGCTCACCCGACCCCTGGGCAAGGGCGATGGACATTAATGAGTTCTTTGTTAATAAGAAAATCAGCGCAATAGTCTCTACACAAGGCGGCAACAGCGCCCAACACCTCCTTCCATATCTGAAATGGGACGACATTGCGGAAAACCCTAAGATATTCATAGGGCTAAGCGATGTCTCTGTCACGCTCAACGCCATTCATACAAAGACATCATTGGTGGTGTTTCACGGAAGTGACGCCCGGTATTGTTTTGGAAAGTATCCCATGCTTGAAGTGCCCTCGCCGCCCGATTATGGCAAAAAGGAGTTTCTTGACCGCTTGGTTGGCCGTAAAATCGGGGAGATTCGCAAGGCGCGGCAGCGTAAGACCATCAGGGGTGGCAAGGCCGAAGGGCGGCTTGTTGGCGGAAATCTTCGCTGTTTATTGAAGGTCATCAAGACAGAGTACTGCCCGGATTTTCAGGACTCCATATTAATGCTTGAGGCGCTTCGCATCACCGAAGACCAATGCGCGGCCTATTTTAATGAATTAAAATCATTTGGCGTGTTCAATAAGATAAAGGGTGTTGTCGTAGGGTTTGTCTACAGCATGCAGGTAGAGTTTCCAGATGAGCCGCAGATGGAGAATATTCTTTGTGAATTTACGGAGATGTATGGTTTTCCAATTCTAAAGACCAACGATTTTGGGCATAACACACCAAACACCGCCCTTCCAATAGGGGTGCGCGTGGCAATGGACGCCGATGACAAGAAATTCTCTCTACTTGAGCCATGTGTCAGATGATAGAATTGCCTTTATCTGCCTGATAGCGTTGTCGATAGCACCTGCGTTCGTTTGATAGAGTTCTCTTGCCGTATTACCCATTGCCGTCGCCATTTGCTCGTTTGAAAGCAGGTCAAAAAGTGTATCATATAGTCCCGCGGCATCTGTGGTGACCGCAGCATGTACGGCTGTAAAATCCCCAGTCATCGGGAAATTCTCCATATGCGGGCCGCACACTATGGGCTTTCCCCAATAGGCCGGCTCAAGCAGATTATGCCCGCCCTTTGGCACAAAACTCCCACCCATGACACACACATCGGCAACCCCATAGAGCGATGCAAGCTCCCCCATTGTATCAAGCAGGACGAAGGCGGCGGCAGGGGCTTGTGCATCTGTCAGTTTGCTTGCCCTGAGCAATACTATACCGGCGGCGTCTAATTGTGCGGCAACCTCGTCAAAGCGCTCCGGATGGCGTGGGGCTAAGACAATCGAAAGCCCCCCTACGTCTGCCTTGAGGCGCTTTAGCGTATCTAATATAATGGCCTCTTCCTTTTCGTGCGTGCTGCCAACTACAACTACCGGATGTGACAGCATCAACGCCCATGGGGGGGTGTCAGGCGATGGTGTAACGTCGAATTTGAAATTCCCCAGTGTCTTCACCGTTGATTTGTCAGCGCCCATCGCTGTGATTCGCTCTGAGTATACTGAACTCTGCATCCCAAACAGCGTTACGGCACTAAGGACATGCTTCATAAAGAAGCGAATCTTCCTGTATCCCTCGAATGAGCGCTCAGATATGCGGCCATTTAGTATTATAACCGGAATATTCAGCCTGTGCATTTCATTAAATATACACGGCCATAACTCAGTCTCCATTACAATAAACATATCAGGCCTGAGCGCGTGAATTGCGCGTCTTACGGCGGATGGCGTATCAAACGGCACATAGATGACCTTAACGCCCGTGGGAAGTTTATCTTTTGCCGTCTGCTGCCCCGTGTCTGTTACTGTTGACAGGCAGATATTCGGGGTTATCTCTACGATTACGCGGCGTATTAGTGAGGCGGCCGTTATGGTCTCCCCTACAGATACGGCGTGAATCCAAATCGTGGGGGCAGTGGCGGTGTCTTTTGTAAACGCAACATTCCCTGTCCTTTCAGAAATCCAGCGCTTGCGTAATCCCTCCGGCCTCTTTAAATACTCAAATGGGACAATCACAAAGAGGGACAGAATGTATAATACATGATAGATAAATAACATGCCGCCTATGCAGTTAACTCCGCAATCAGCTCGGCAACGCGATTTGTCGGATTTTTCTGGTCAAATATCTCCCTCAGGCGTTTAAACTTATCAAGCGTCTCGTTACGCAAATCAACGTCTTCGTGTAGTTTTATCAATTCCTCGGCGATAGCCTCCGGGACGGCCATCTCCTGAATCAGTTCCTTCACAATGGGGGCGTCATAAATCAGATTAACGAGATTAATATACTTAACTTCGATTATCCTCTTGATTATATTGTAATCCAGCGGGGCCATCTTATAAATAACCACAATCGGCACACCAATAAGGGCGGCCTGAAACGCGGCAGTGCCAGATTTCACTACGGCAAGGTCACATATTGACAACACCTCAACAGCCCGTCCATCGGCAAACTTTACGCCAAGGGATTCTAACTCTGTAAGCATTGTCCCGTAGGTGGCAATATCCAGATTCGGGGCAATGGGGATAAGGTACTGGAATTCGGGGTGGCGCAGCTTCATAATCTTTATGGCATCTATAAGCACGGGCAGGTGTCTGTTGAGTTCACCAGCCCTGCTGCCTGGCAATATCCCTACCACCGGGCGGTCTGCCGCGAGGGAAAACTCCTTTATAAGCGCCTCTTTGTCAATTATATGGGTATTTAGCTCCTCAACGATTGGGTGGCCAACGAACTCGCAGTAGACGTTTTCTTTTTCATAGATTTCAGGCTCGAAAGGCAGTATCGCTGCTATGACATCGCTTCTGCGCGCGACTTTCTTTATCCTTCCCATTCTCCATGCCCACACCTGAGGGCTGACGTAGTAGAGGACTTTTATGCCGCTTTTTTTTGCCGCCTTTGCCACCTTCAGATTAAAATCAGGGAAATCTATAAGCACTACCGCATCGACACGTATGGTCTTGAGGACTTCTTTGACCTTTTTGTAGGAGGCGATTAGGTGTTTAACCGAAGACAGCGCCCCAATGCCGCCAAACGCGCTGTTTATTGTAGACAGAAGCTCTACGCCTGCGGCCTCCATTTTTTCGCCGCCAATGCCCAGGAGCAGCAGCCCCGGCCACAGCTCTTTTAACCTTCTTGCAAGCATAGCGCCATATAACTCGCCCGATGATTCCCCGGCGATTATCATAACCCTTACAGGCATTTCTGTATTACTTGGGCAATCCTCTGGATTGCTTGTCTTGGCATACCCGGATATACGGGAAGCGATAACACCTGTGCTGAGGCCGTCTCGGCAACGGGGAAATCCCCCTGTCTGAAACCGAACTGGGCCAGCGGCTTTTGCAGGTGAACAGGCAACGGATAATAGACTACAGATGAGATATCTGCCGCGGCAAGGGCATCCTTTATCTTGTCTCTGTGCGGGGAGCGAATTGTGTACTGGTGATAGTTGCTCGTGTATCCCTCGGGGATATAAGGGCACATGACGCAGCTGCTCAAAAGTGATGTATAGAGTGCGGCGTTTTCCCTTCTTACCGCGTTGTTATGTTCAACCTTCGTGAGTTTTATAAGCAGTATCGCGGCCTGAATCTCATCGAGCCTGCTGTTAAAGCCAACTACGCTGTGGATGTAGTTTCCTCGTGAGCCGTGATTTCTGAGGGCCAGTATGTTTTCATACATTTCTTTGTTGCCAGTGACAACCGCGCCGCCATCACCGTAGCAGCCGAGGTTTTTACTTGGATAAAAACTAAAGCACCCGGCGTCACCAAACGTGCCGGTGAGCCTTCCATCTATCGACGAGCCGAATGACTGCGCGCAGTCCTCGATGACATACAGATTATACTTCTTAGCAAGTGCCGTCAGGCGCGTCATATCACAGGGGAGGCCAAACAGATGCACGGGCAGGATTGCCTTAGTCTTCTTTGTTATTTTCTCCTCGATTAAATCGATGTCGATATTCAGGGTTTTGTTGTCGATATCGACGAATACTGGCTGTGCCCCTACGTAGAGAATGCTCTCAGCTGTGGCAAAAAAGGTAAACGGCGTTGTAATTATCTCATCCCCGGGGGATATGGGCAGCGATGCGAGGCTTAAAAATAGCGCCCCCGTGCCAGATCCCACCCCAGCGCCGAAGGGTAGCCCGTGATACTCGGCAAGCCTGTCTTCAAATTCCGCCACGCGAGGCCCTAAGACATATTTCGTACCTTTTAGCACCTCAATGACTGAGGCTATCACCTCTTCCTCAATATCGAGGAACTCTTTTGTCAAATCCAACATTGGTATCATATCATCACACTACTGTCACTGTCCCTTATAATATTTCCTATATTGAGGGCCAGGCTCAGAGCCTTTCGCCCACACTCTCCGGTCACCCGAGGCCGCTTTCCTGTTCTGACACTTTCTATAAAACCACGCAGTTCCTCCTTCAGAGGCTCAACCACAGGCTGCGCCGATGGCCGGTCATTCATGGGGACTGCCTTAACAGATGAACCGCTCGTTACGTATTTAGTTATTATGCCGCTTTGATAGTCCAAAGTCAACTGCTCGTTTCTCTGAGACACTGTGATAGTGCGCCGTTTATCGCTTGCCAGCCTGCCTGCGTATAATAATGCCTTAAGCCCGCTGTCAAACTCAATCCACGCCTTTGCCGTATCGATGCAGCCGGTTATGACGCTTGAACCTGCCGCATTAATCGACTTAACCGGAGATTTGGAGATAGAAAGCACAATGTCGATGTCGTGAATCATCAGATCAAGGGTAACGTCTATGCCTGCCGCGCGCTCAATCAGAGGCGAAAGGCGCTGGGTTTCGATATATGCCGGTGCGTCAAGCATTGAGCGCAAGCTGATAAGACCCGGGTTATATCTCTCGACATGCCCGACTTGAAGAGTAAGACCGCGCTTATTGGCCGCGTCTATCAACTGAGCGGCCTCATCAACGCCCTCGGTGATGGGTTTCTCGACAAACACATGCTTACCGGCCCGAAGGCACTTCATGGCAATGCCGCTGTGTGTCCGCGTAGGGGTTGCAATGACAAAGGCATCGGCAAGCGGCAGCGCCTCATCGACAGAGGCAAAGGCTGGGCAGTTATATTGCGTTGCAGCCAGCTGCGCCACTGAGAAATCAGTATCACACACGGCGGCAAGCACCGCCTCAGAAAGCTCAGTGATAATACGCCCGTGGTGTTTACCAAAATACCCTACGCCAATCAGACCGACCCTAAGAGGTACCGCAGCCTCTACAAATTGCACAGTGAAGACCAAAGCCTAAGAAATTTCTCAAATTCTCTCATATCAAGAGGTATTATAAACGATACGCGATTAAAAACGAAATATTTATATGTGGCGGACTGGAGGTAAAGGTTATGACGAGGACGTCAGGTGAAAGTTGATGGTATCGGTTGGGGTGAGATTGGCTGGACACGGTTTATTAATAGAACGAGGGACAGCGACTATGTGATCATATTTAAATACTATAGTCGCTGTCCCCTATTCTTGACCCAGCAATGTCAACTTATTTAGTGAACATTTTTTCCATGTTCATGGCACTTACCTAATTCGCCCCAGGAGTGCCTGGAAGCGCTGGTGTTGGCGTGGGAGGAGGTGCTGGAGTAGGAGTAACTTTCCGAGCCTTCTTCTTTGGTTTAGGTGTCGGCGAAGGTGTCATAGTAGGCGTCGGTGTTGGAGTAGGTTTAGAAGCCGCTTCATTTTTCACATCTGGAAACGGAAGCTGGTAATCCATTTCATTATCGCAGTTATACCACGCCTGCGGAAGCGGTGCTTTGTTGTTTGTCATTTCTCCCGCAGTGTTGTTATTCGCACCTTTTGCAGAGTTGTTATCAGTCCCAGCATTACCTTGTGTATTCGGTGGAGTTGGAGTTGTTGACGGTGCTGGCGATGCAGGTGGTGTTGGAGTCGGAGATGCTAATGCCTTGACTTCAGCTTCTTTAAGTTTACCGTAAGTCTCAAACCATTTAGTCATTGTCTCCATACTTACGGATTTTAAGCTTGTAACGGCGTTATTGGCCTGTTCTAAACCGGCGATGAGACTGCAAGCGGTATGATAGTCTATTGCATCTCTTACGGCGTCTTGAATTGAGTAGTTCCTTTTGCAATAGGTTTGTTTATTGTCTATCTCCTTTTTCATTGAAGCACGCTTTGCGTCGATTGAGGCTTTTATCAGCTGGCTTGCCAGCTCACCATAAACTTGTTGATCAACATCAGTCCTAATTCCCATAAGGGCTGCTGAACTTGCAGACAATGCCTTGGCAACGGCAAGTGGGCTAGAAATGATAGGTGAAATACTGGCACCGATTGTCGCAAGTCCTGAGAATAAAGTGTTAATAATGTCCTGTTTTACCTTCATCGTTGTCATAAATTCACCACAGCTAACATCCGACGCCCTAAGGATGTTATTTTGAATAGAATTGCGCTGCTCCCTGTACGGATTGCCTTTTAGATTGCAATTGAATTCAAAGAAAGCATCTCTGATGCGTTTCTGTTCAAGTTGTAAGTGTATCTGTTCCTGTTCATCTTCAGACATCGTGCCGTTCCACGAAGTAAGCTTAAAAGTGTTATTATCGGAGGTATTCCTTAGGCAGGTTTTGTTAGGTTCAAATCTGCTCAATTCTGTGGCTAAATCCAACGTACTAATATCCACGTTAGTAACCTGAGGTGCGCGATAGGCACCATAAACGTCATTACGAATCCATCTTAGTGTTTCAGAACACGAAACCATCATAAACAAAAACACGACATACAACGTCAAAAGCAAAATCTTTTTCACAATACTGCTCTCCTTACTATAGATTATTTTTGACATATCCACTCAGTGAAACTGAGTTTGGTCTATTACATAACGCTCTACAAACACATATCTTAATAGTTCTCGCAGAACTACACTATATCCCTATCTATGAAGTACGTATCACCACCAGTAAAAAAACAAAAAAGAAAACAACGCTTTAGTCCTATTAAAACAACTTCAACATTATTCAATATTGAGCTTTAGTATCATTTTGATGCATGGATATTTCTTACTTTACTATCAATCATATGCCACACCGTATCGAATGATAAAAATAGAGAATCGACCTCTAATGTCAACGTTAACGTCGTCTTGTCACGATCCGTTTGCTTTAACTTCAAACTTACTAACATCACAATGACTATTGTCTTTTAAATTAAATCTATTCCTTTATAGTTAGATAAGTATTGCAGCCATCTTCTCTTCTGTTATGTTTCAATAGTGATTAGAACCACAAGGCGGCATTAGTTATCTCCTTTTAAATTATATCATTAATTAATTCCCAGTAAAACCGAGAAAACAAACAATGCTTTTGTGTGCTATGTTATTACACCAATTATTAGCATGTCAAGCTTTCATTTAATTAAATTATTTTATGAATTTATAACAATATCTTATAAGCATAGCGATATTTGTACTTATTGACATAGAGTGATATTACAATAGCTGTAAATGATTGCACCATAGTTTTTATTCCTGATTAAACCGATAGGATTTAACAATCGCTTAGTCGGATAGATAATGTTACCTACACGTAACACCATATTATTTTAAACCGGCTTATAAAGCGTGTTTCTTAGAGGGACAGCTGAATCGTATTGTTGAGCAGGAATTTAGGAGTGTTACCTTTAGATAACGTCACTTCTTGGAAATTACGTGACTCAAGGGTGTGGCTTTTACAAAAAAGTCGATTATAAAAAATGATTTGGCGTTGGAGTTGTTATTGTTGTATTATTTTCATTTTACAGGGTGGGAATCAGCCATGTGAAGACTGCCTGCTGCTTGGCATTGGTGGCTTTGATCTTCTGGGTTTTTTCCTTGCCTTCGAATGTTGCCTTTATCGTGTATGTGCCTACTGGGAGCTTTACGAAAAAAAGCGGTCCGCTTGAGACTGCTTCAATGAGCTTTTTACCGCCTTTTCCTGTGATCTCTACCGGAATGTCGGCAAGATAACTGCCCATATTTGTTGCAAAGATAAGTTTTAAATTATATTTAGCCCTTGCTATCGCCTCGAGAGCATCTCTGTCGTCATCCCCAACGCCGCCTGCTATGTAGTCTATTCCATTTACGCTTCCTGTCTGAAATGTCGCCGTCGGGTGCTCGTCGGCTGCTGTTACATGAGTGTTGAGGGCTGTAAGGGCTATTATTAATAGTATTATTACCGCTGAGCTTGACTTCATGTTCAGATACCCCCGTTTTCAAGGGCCGGGCTTGACGCCTTTGGCCTGTTCGTTATCCATTTATTCAGCCTGTCCATGTAGATATAAAACACCGGCGTTATGTAGAGCGTCATCATCTGCGAAAATACCAGTCCACCTACTACCGCTATCCCAAGTGGCTGCCTTGCGTCTCCTCCGGCGCCGTAGCCAAGCGCTATCGGAATCGTCCCAAACAACGCCGCCATTGTTGTCATCATTATTGGACGAAACCTCACTGTGCAGGCGTTATATATCGACTCCTCAGATTCCATTCCCTTTTCGCGCTCCAGCTCAAGCGCAAAGTCTACCATCATTATCCCGTTTTTCTTCACTATCCCTATCAGCATCACTACTCCGACAAACGAATACATGTTCAACTCCATCTTAAACAGCACCAGCGTTATCAAGGCCCCAAACCCCGCAAGCGGCAGCGACGTCAGGATTGTTATCGGATGTATAAAACTCTCGTATAATATGGCAAGTACCATATAGATAATAAATATTGTTATCAACATCAACGGCCCCATGCTTGACATAGAGTCCTGAAATGCCTGCGCTGACCCCTGAAATGTGCCCGACAGCGTTGGGGGAAGCTCGTTATGGGCGATTTCAGTTATTGCTGATACGGCGTCGCCTATCGAGACGCCTTCTCTTAAATTAAACGAAATCGTGGTAGATGGCATCATCCCTGTGTGGTTTACTGTCAGTGCCCCTGAGGACTCGGTTATCTTTGCAACCGTACTCAGAGGGATAAGCCTGTTGTCAGAGCTTGAGCGAATATATAACCGCGACAGCAGATTCGGTTGAGTCCGAAACTGCGGCTCAACCTGGAGGATTACATAGTACTGGTCTATCGTCGAGAATATCGTAGAGGCATACATGCCGCCGTAGGCCGTCCCAAGAGCGGTTTGTATCTGGCTTACATTCAGACCCAGCGCGGCTGCCTTGTCCCTGTCAATATCCACGTTTATCCATGGGGCGTTTATCTGTAAATCGTTGTTGACGCCGACGAGGCCAGGTATCTTAGTCATCTTTGCCGTCATTATGGGGCCATATTTATAGAGGTCTTGCATGTTGGTTGATCTTAGTGTGTACTGGTACATGGCATTGGTCCGAGCTGAGCCGATTTGGATAGGCGGTGGGTTTTGTAAAAACGTAAATATACCCGGTACGGAGTTGACTTTAGGCCACAGGTCCATGACCATGGCGTCTGCCGAGAGCTTTCGCTTTGACTTGTCATCCATCATGACAAACATTATCCCCTTGTTCGATACGCCGAAGTTCCCAACGGCTGACATCAGGGCAAAGACGCCCGGTTCTTTTTCTACAATCTCGGTTACTTTCCTTTGATTTTCAAGCATCTCCTCATATGAATAACTCTCTGGCCCAAGCGTCATACCTATGAGAAAGTTGGAGTCCTGATTCGGCAGAAAACCCTTCTGAATCTTCACGAATAAATAGCCTGTTACTGCCAGCACCACTACCATAAACACTACCGTCAGATACTTATGCCTCAGAACGGCCTTTAGGGTCTTTTTATAAAAGCTGAGCATTGCGTTAAACATCCCC
>JADFXZ010000209.1 GCA_015233265.1 Nitrospirota bacterium | reverse complement strand
ATTTGAGTACGCACTGCTCTCCTTCGAGTTTACTCCTGCCGTAGTCTGAGACCGGTTCAGGATCAGCGGAAGCATCAGCGGGAATCCCATCCTTGCAAGGCCCGGCGGCGGCAAGTGTGCTTAAATGAACAAATCTCTTGAGATTCTTATTGTGCTTAGAGATCATGTCGATAAAATTAGAAGTGCCCTTTGAGTTTGTGCAGTAGAACTCCGCGGCAGACGAGGTCTTCGTAATGCCGGCAAGATGAAAAATATAATCGAAATCCCCAATACACTCTATAAGCGGCTCAACTGTCCTGCAGTCACCCGCAATAAGATTAACCGGAAATCCCTCCAGCCACAAGAGCTTGGATTTGCTGCGAATGAGGCATGTGACATTATACCCCCGCCTGATTAACTCCTCGACCAGATGGCTGCCAATAAAACCCGTCCCACCTGTAACAAGGGCGTTCATACCGATACCTTCCTTAACTTATCGGAAATCTCCTTTTGAAAACAGGGGGTTTCATTTAATCTACCACATGACAGTCTTCGATATTCTACCATAGGTGTCTATTATAACCGATTTGCCATTGTTTTTTCCTAAAAATTATTGACCAGTCCAATAAATAGTATTTAAAGCAACATCATGCCCCTTCAGATATAGATAAAAAAAACCGCCACCCGATTTCGGGTGACGGTTTTAGGGGAGGAACGAGGCGCTTATGAAGCTATCATAGCACAACCCAACCTCCTTGTCAAGTTATAGTAGGTAAATTAATTAATATTTTCTTTATCAGATTACCTTATATTTATAATTATCAGGTGAGCTTACAATAATAGGTTTAAGTCCTGTAGTCGGCGTTGATTTTAATATACTCTTCGGTCAAATCGCAGCTCAGCACCTGGGCGGATGCCTTACCCAATCTGAAATTAATAGTAATCGTAACGGTGCCGGCCTTGAGTTGTTGCGCTGCCTCGGCGTCTTTATTGGTAGTCAGGCCGTTTTTAACCACGCGGACACTACCGAAGAAAATATCTACGGCATAGGGGTCGAAATCCACACCGGCACGCCCGCAAGCGGCAATGACCCTTCCCCAGTTAGCGTCGCAGCCGTAGACGGCGGTCTTAACCAGCAGGGAATTAGCTACCGCACGGGCAAATATCGTGGCATCGTCAACGGATTGAGCGCCCTTGACCAGAACTTTCATGACTTTCGTTGCCCCTTCGCCGTCTTTAACAATCATCTCGGCAAGGCTCATTAAAACATCTGAGAGGGCGTTTTTGAACATATTAAATGCCTTGGTCCCGGAGCTAATTGGCTTATTAGCGGCAAGTCCATTGGCAAGGACCAGGACGGTGTCGTTGGTACTCATATCGCCATCGACGGTGATACGATTAAAGGAGTTGTCATTGGCTGCGATAAGGGCCTCATCGAGGGCGTCTTTAGTGATGGCGGCGTCAGTCAGCACAAAGCATAGCATAGTGGCCATGTTGGGGCAGATCATACCGGCGCCTTTAGCGATAGCTGCGATGGTGGCAGTCTTACCGCCGATATTAATCTGGGCAGAGGCTATCTTAGGAAACGAATCTGTGGTCATAATGGCGCGTGCCGCGTCAAGCAGTGTCGAATCCCCGATTGTTTTAACGGCACTAATGATAGAAAACATACGGTCAATGGGCAGCGGTGCGCCTATAACGCCCGTTGAGGCAACAAAGACCTCTGTCTCGGGGCACTCCAGCATAATCGACGCGGCAAGAGACATCTTTTGCGCGTCTTTAAATCCACGCTTACCGGTACAGGCGTTAGCGTTACCGCTATTAGCGACAATCGCCCTACCCTTACCGCCTTTAATCCTCTGCATATCTAACAAAACTGGAGCGGCCTTAACGACATTGGAAGTAAACACCCCTGAGGCAACGGCGCTGACCGTAGAATATATAATGGCAATATCCTTGCGTCCCGGCTTTTTTACAGCCGCCTCAACGGTGGTGAACAAAAACCCCTCCGGCAGATGGTATTGAATATCGGACATGGGTTGGATTATACATGTTTTGGAGGGAGATTGGCAAGCGGCACGTCAGGACAAACTCAGTATGACAAATGACTAAGAGCGCTGAATTGCAGCCAAGCACGAATAGTTGGTTATATTCATATCGCAAAATACTTATATCTTTAAAATTGGTCATAATATATGGGTTCATTCACGGGCAACTCTTTTTACACCGCCTCTACGCCCTAAACCATAGCCAAGCCGATAGACATCCGGAAGGTTAACCCTGCCGTCCACCATCCGCTGGAACACTCCAAGTTCTTCAATATCCTGCCTTATACCGTCAGCTCCGTCTTTCAAATGTATAGGAGGGAGTTTTATCGTGGCACCGGCAATCTCGTCTTTAAGGTGATCTAACGTTTTGTCTTTCTTCCATCTACTGGCAATTTCCTGAAATTCACATGGAACAACCAGGCCGGATAATGGTTTCATGACAGTGTCCACCCATGGATAATCTTCTTGCATTTCACGAACACGAATCTTTGAGGCTTCCTGTACACCCCTTTTAATACTTTCATAATAAAGGGCATAGTCATAGTCTAACCGCGGTTTGTCCTCAGCGGTTTGTCGGATGGCGGATAGAAAGCTCCTTGGGCTTACCTGCCCTCTGGCGTCTACAAGGTGTTTCGGTAACCATGAATGAAACTCCCCGCCGCAAGCAGCGGGGTATCTACTATAAGGAATAACCATCAGTTACGTCGCAAGCGACGGGGAATACAACCCCCAAGAGATTTAAAGAGGCTGTTTGAAATATCACTCTGACTATATTGGCACCTTATTTGTGAGCTTTAACGATATCCTCAGTTATATATGCAGAATTCCAATAACGCTGGTCAACCTTCCAGTTGTCAAAAGGATTGGCAACACATGAAAGATGCGCCAAGCATTTGACGGCATTCATGCCGCAGGCAAAGGTTTTAGCATTATCCCATAACTTATCTATATGATCTCTTTCAAAATTCAATCTATAATTTGATAAAACAGCCTTCAACGCGCACTCGGCATATAAACCAAATAATTGGTCTGCATTTGCCCATCTCTTATCTTTCAGCAAACACTCGGCGACCTTCCAGTGGCGATTGGCAGCATCGCTAAAATCAACCAGCATGATTACCTCCGTTGTTTACAAAAGATGATAGAATATATCTTTATATTGTATTTTTATAATATATTTTCAATTTAAACCACATATGGGCAACAGAAGCACTGCACTATTTCACATTACCCATAGCATCTTTTTCAGCACCATAGACCACCACACCCGCTATAATATCAAAAACAATTAAGTGATTGCAATTAGGGAATAACAGAGATAGAGCCTTCCCTGTTTATCTCCAACAGTATGAGGAGTGATGTCAATAGTGGACACCAATTCATTCATGCCTCAAGCAACCCCGCACCCGAAAAATATTTTCTCCCCAAGCGGGATAGTTGAAAAAAACTATTTACATGGCTGACGTAAAAGTTTATACTACTGTTGCCGTGAAGTAGTGCGCGTAACTTGGCTAAGCGCTGGTAACTAAATTAAACGCATATAGAGGAAAACCTAATGAAAACGAACTGCTTGAGACGTTTAGACAGACCATTATTGTGTATGTTGCTGACTTTTTCGTTCATTTTGGCTATGAACTATTCGGGTTACGTCATGGCCGAACCGGCGCCTGCCGCCCTCAATGCGGCACCAGCTTCCGAACCCCTCGTTATCGCTATCGAGGTAAAGGGCACAAGGCGCATCGAAGAGGGCGCTATCAAGGCCAAACTCTCTCAAAAGACCAATCTGCCGCTGTCCCAGGATAAGATATCCGAAGATGTTAAGTCTATCTACAAACTCGGATACTTCGACGACGTAAAAGTTGAGACAGAGTTCTTCGAGGGCGGCCTCAAGGTCGTCTATATCGTCATCTATTATGACAGTACCTACTTGCGGGATTTTTACGAACCGCCCTGCG
>JADFXZ010000005.1 GCA_015233265.1 Nitrospirota bacterium | reverse complement strand
TATCATCCCGTCGGCTACGGCAACAGACCAAACACCTAAGCGGTGCCCTTCGAGGGTTCTGATAAGCTCCCCTGTCTCAAGACTCCAGACCTTAAGCGTTTTGTCCTCTGAGCCGGAGACAATAAAATTATCCACTATGGTCACACAAGTCACCCAGCTGCCGTGCCCTGTCAGCGTGTGTTGGACAACGGGGGGATTCTCCTGGAGATTCCACACTATAACAGACTTGTCTTCTGAGGCTGAGACTAGGGTATACCCTGAGATTGCCAGGGCTGAGACTCCGTCTTTGTGGGCCTCCAGAATCCTCAGTTTGTTAAAATACGATCCATCCCAGATGATAATGGTCTTGTCGTCCGAGCAGGAGTAAAACTTATCCCCTGTGGAAACTATGCAGTTTATGCCGCCTTTGTGACCATCAAGGGTTCTGGCTGGATTGTACCTGGCGGTAGAGAGCATCTTTTTGACCCTCTTGAGCTTCGGGTCGCCGATGTATATGCCGTTTGGATATTTATCGATATACCTTTTACAGCCTGCAACCGTATCGCAAAGGGCAAAGGTCAGCTCTTCCATCTTTGCCTTTACCTCCTTGGCATATTTACCAAACGGATAGACTTTAAGGTATTCGGCGCACGATTGAAGCCCTGTAATGTTATTATGATATAACTCCTCGATGGCCGCCTTTGCCTCTGCCTCGAACTTGCCTTCAGGGAATCGCTCCAGATAGTCGTCGAAGTCTGCCTTGTTGTTGCTGTTTTTGGCCTTTCCCCAGAAGTATTGCTCTGTGTATTTCCTTTCGAGTCTTATTTCGAGCCTTTTTTCCACACCCTTGCCAACATTTACCACGCCTTCGTATGTATAATAGCTTCCGTCGTTGAGGTCTTTGTGAACTGATATGTTGTGAGAGCCAGGGGCTATTTTGGTCTCTATATGGCTTTTCCCTTGTAGGTTGCCATTAACGTACACAGGGGCTTCTTCCTGGTCGCATTGGATTATAAGCGTAGACCTGTTGTTTAAAAAAAAGATAAACTCAATTACTATAGTTACAACGCCTAGTAAGATGATCACTATGGCTACTATGTTTAATAGCTCCATATCCGCCTTGCCGGTGCATGGTTTTTACACATGGCATTATAATACAATATTTCAGGTAAAATAACAAAATAAAAAAACACGCGTACCACAACATCATAAAAGGAATGACACTATGGTTATAGCAGTGCTTCACGCCGTGGCGATTGAGGCTGGTGAGTTAATTAAACACCTGTCAAATCCTGTGAGCTATAAAGAGACCACCTCAACAATGACTATCTCAGGGGGATTGGGCAAGTGCCTTGTCTATTGTGTGCAAACGGGGGTAGGAAAGGTAAACGCGGCAATTGCCGCATCGCTGGTTATTGAAAAATACAGGCCGGATGTAGTTATCTCGATGGGTATAGGCGGGGCATATCCCGCGGCTGACCTCGCTGTTGGGGCAGTTGCGGTTGCCCAGTGCGAGATATACGGCGACGAAGGCGTCATGTTAGACGACGATTTTCTGACGCTCGAGGAAATCGCAATTCCATTTTATAAAAATGGCGCGGTTGAATTTTTTAATACATTCCCGCTTGACCCCAAATTAACCGGGCAGCTATACGACACCGTATCTCCATTGTTTAAACAGGTAAAGACCGGCCCATTTATTACGGTCTCCACATGTACGGGGACGAAAAAAAGGGCGGATGATCTGACAAAACGCTTCGACGCTATATGCGAAAACATGGAAGGGGCGGCAATTGCCCACACATGCGCCATGTTTGGCACACCGGCCGTTGAGATTCGTTCTATCAGCAACATAGCCGCTGACAGGGACAAGGACAAGTGGGAGATAACGCTGGCTTCCCAAATTGCGGGACGCGCTGTTATAATGTTCATAAAATCACTGGGGTAAACATGAAAGGGGTCAATAAATGCCAATACTTGGGAAAAAAACAAACTGGAGAGGCACATTTTTAAGTGCAATTGAGTTTGAAGTCAAAAACTCAAAGGGAGTAAGATTCAACTGGGAGGCCTTTGAGCGTAATAATTGCAATGGAATCGTTGCCATTGTCCCTGTCACTAAAGACCGGGGCGTCATAGTGGTAAAACAGTTCAGACCGCCTGTAGGTAAATATGTAATTGAATTTCCAGCAGGCCTTAACGACAAGGGGGAGACCCTGACAGAGGTGGCACAAAGAGAGCTGCTTGAGGAGACGGGTTGCCGTGCCGGGCGATTAATCCCTATTGCCACAGGGCCGCTTTCTTCGGGGGCATCGACGGAGGTGCTTACGGTCTATGCGGCCTTAGATGTAGTATTATACTGCGGGCAGGCGCTCGACCCGCATGAAGACATTGAGATAATCACCCTGCCGCTAGATAATTTCTACGAACATCTATATGCACTGGAAGGGCCGGACACATATATAGACCTAAAACTCTATGGACTGCTCGAACTTGCTAAGAGACATATTTAAAAGTCAGCGGCAAAAGCCAGCACAAGGGCAGCGCTGCTACTTCTGCGCAGAGGGCCTGCCGCCTTTGCCGTTGAATGGTAATTGAAGCATTTCGCGAAGCTTGCCCTCGTTTTTAAGTACGATCTTATGGCCTTGTGTGTCAATCAGACCCCTATTTCTGAGTGCGACCATGGTTCTCGAGGCGGAGACCCGTGTGGTGCCTGTCATATCGGCTATTTCCTGATGCGTCAGCGGCAGCTTAACCGTTCCATGGTCCGAGTATTTCAGAAGTAGCGAGACAACACGGCTCTCCACATCCATAAATATCATATCTTCAAGGATATTTTCCATTTCGATACGCTTGTCGCCAATGATTTTGATGAGCTTGATGGCAACCTCCGGCCTTTTGACCAGATATGCCTCGAACACGGTCTTTTTGATCTCAAACCCAGCGACATCCTCCATCGCCTCGGCAATTGAGCGTCGCTCTGTTTCTCCGGCTAAGCAAAGCTCTCCGAAAAATCCCCCGGGTGAGACGACATCCAGCGTGAATTTCCTGCCGTCATAACTGAGTTTAGACAATCTGACAAGGCCGTGCCCCAGAAAGTATAAACTGTCTGACGCGTCGCCGTGCATGAAGAGTATCTCGTCCTTGCGGTGTTTAAACAGACGGCGCCGGGCGCACAGCGACTCAGCCTCGGTGCGGCCTATTTCAGAAAAAAGCCTGTTGTTCTTTATAAAGAAATCGAGTTCGGACATTGGGTACGCCATTGTGCTTCCATTTGGTATTGTATCATAAATAGCGGGGTTATTTTGTAAAAATGAGTATATTATTTGATAAAAAAAGGTATAATATGCAACATGAGCCAGCGGTTAAGTATGAGGCCTCTATTGGGCAATATAAGTGGCGGCGGCAAGGTGGTGAGATTGCCAGTGCTGGCAGGCTATTATAAGTCTCTTAGGCTGATAGCACTGCCGTTGGGATTAGCGCTGGTGTTTGTACTTTGCCTTGCTCCCTGTTGCCATGCTGAGGCACAAGACGAAGGATACGCTCCAAGCAGCGTAGTGTTTGTCGTTGAGACGTCCTTAGCCGCGGCAAAGGCAGACCCTCAGGGGCTGCTTTTTCACGCACTCAAATTATCAGCCGCAGTGCTTTCACAAGACGACAGTTTTGGCTTGATTGCATTTGACGAAAAGGACGCAAAAGTGGCCGGGAAAATAACCCCGGCAGATTCGGCCACCTATAAGTCCATAGATTCAATCAGCAAGTTCTCTTCTGACAATAACTCATCTTCTAATCCATATAATGCCTTGTCGTTAGCCCTCAAAGAATTTGCCCTAAAAGACATATCGGCCACTAACCGTATAATTGTCCTTGTCAGTGCGTCAGCCGCCTATGCAAATACCCCTGAGGAAGACAAAAAAATACGAACTGCAATAATGAACGAGCTTGTCCCGGTATTTAAAGACAAGGGGATAAGGCTCTTTACTGTGCCCCTTGGGGTTGACGCGGACAAGGACTTCCTTGAGGAGTTATCCAGAAGTACCGGTGGGTTTTCCTATCCCTGCCCTAAGGCGGGTTTATTGAACTCAACGGCTGCCGCAATTTATGAGACTATAAAATCCCCCGATATACTCCCTTCAGACTTGGGCAAGTTCATAGTGGATGAGTCGATAGACCAGCTCACGATGGTTCTCTCCAAAAAACCAGACTTTAAGTTAATCTTACAAAGCCCGGAAGGAGAAAATTACAGCGCGGGCAAGAGCACTGCCGGTGTAAGCTGGAGCCAGTTTTCCAACTTCGACATTGTTAAGATAGACGCCCCAGAGCCAGGGCTGTGGAACTTTCTAAGCGTCGATGAAAAAAGCAATCACTTATATGTATCGACACACCTGAGGGTCAGCGCCAACATTAAGAGTTCATATCAAAGGGTATATCAGCCGATGACTGTGCAGACCCGCATGACAATAGATGGCACAGTTATCGATATGAGAGAGCTTGGTGATGCAATTGCCGTATCTGGCACCATGACAGTACTTGAGGGCGATACGCCTCCTGAGAAGCTTGAACTTAAAATGGCAGACATCAATGGGGATAAAAAGGGAGATAAACATGATAACTCTAGTGGCGCATTCACATGCGAAATCACGCCAAAGACAATCGGCATCAACAAATTGGCGATTTCCGTTAAGAGTAAGGCTATCGAAAGAAGTAAATCCTTTATAATAGCTGTTATAGAAGAACAGGAATCGCAAAAAGGCAAGCCCCTGGTCACGGAACACCAGCTAACCACTGGAAAACAACACAAAATCACGGCCTGGCTCAGCAATAAATATGTAAGCCATACCCCATCAGCCCTGAATAAGGCATTTAAGCGGTTAATTGTGATTAACATAGTTTTATTTTTATCCATTTTATTGTATATTAACAGGGCTGTGTTGGCTAATATAAAATTATTCGGCAAGAGATTGCCTGGCAGGAAGCCAGAGAGCATAATAGTCGAGGAACAGGTGGAAGAGGTACATGACAAGAATTAACACACTATTCTTTTTATTTATGTTGGAGGCGATAGCAGTCCTTATTGGCCTGAGCGTATATCTCTTCATTAAGGCCAGGCGGAAGTCTGCGACCGTTGTTGCCGGCGTCAACACAGACAGCTTAAATGCCGCCCTTCATGACGAGGCTGCACGGCTTGAGACTGAATATTCGGCCATCGGCGAGGAAGCCCTTGTATCAGAAGATGTAATTATCAAAAAAGAGACCCTAAGCGCTAAACTTCACTCGGTGAATACGGCCATCGAGGCACTAAAGGCATTACAAGGTGACGAGACCACATTTTGGAATTACTTTTACAATGATTTCGATAAACTGCTGGGAAAACACTATACCGAACTGATGGAAGTAACGAGAGAGACAATGTCACCCGCTGCCCAGCCAGCCGCTGCCACGCCGGCCCCTGTAAATACAAAAGAAGACTCCGCCAAACTGCAGCAGGCCATTGCGGCCGCCCATAAACGGCATACAATCGAACTGCTTGGCTACAGTGAGATGTTTAAAGAAATGAACGAGGAGTTCACTAAAATAAAGGCGTTTAACGAAAAGATAATGCTTACGCTGGAGGACCTTGCCGTGGACTCCGAGGAACTCCAACAGGTAATTATGGAATTTGAGAAGGTGAACAAGAAAATGGATAAATGCGTAAATGTTCTCACCAAGGGCACTGAATCTCTTGAGCGCCAGATGTCAAACTATGAGTCACCTATCTCACCTCAGGCCAAGCCGGAGGAACAGTAGTCCCACTGCTCAGGCTGATGTCAATGGATACTGCGCTTGTGCAGTATCATCACACACTGTGAATAATATCAATCAACGGCAAGACGGGCGGCGTTTCCCTGCCCTTTATGAACGGGACTACAGGCTGTTTTTTGTCGGCCAGTCGCTGTCTCTGGTTGGTACGTGGATGCAGCAGACAGCGCTGGGGTGGCTGGTGTATTCGCTGACGAAGTCATCTTTTTATTTAGGGCTTTTGGGTATGGCGCTTTCGCTTCCAGTGCTATTTTTTTCCCTGTTTGGGGGGGTCTTTGCCGACCGCTTCAATAAACGCAATATACTTATAGCCACGCAAGCACTTTCCATCATACCTGCCCTGATGCTTGCCGTGCTGACCGATTTCCATGCTATCGGCGTGTGGACGATACTGATTGTCGCTGCACTTCTTGGCACGGTAAACTCCCTTGACATCCCTGTGCGGCAATCGTACATGATAGAAATCTGCGGCAGAGAAAATCTCCTTAACGCGGTAGCCCTTAACTCGACGGCGTTTCACGGTGCAAGGGTCATTGGCCCGTCGATAGCAGGATTTATTATCGGTCTTTATGGCATGTCGGCGTGTTTTTACATAAACGCGCTTAGTTTTATTCCGGTCATTTACCTGCTATGCCGTATATCCAACAGGGGCAGGCCGAAGGCAGCCATAAGCGATGGAGTTTTCGCGGGGATTAAAGGAGGAATAGGGTTTATTTTAGGGCAAAGGCGCATCTTATTTATAATCCTTACAATAAGTGTATTCAGCCTGTTTGGGATACCCTACGCCCAGCTCATGCCGGTGTTTGCTGACAAGGTCTATGGAGTTGGGCCGATTGGGCTTGGGATTATGATGTCAAGCGTTGGGGCTGGCTCAGTGCTTGTCGGTATTATAATGGCCTTCAAAAGAGACATTAAGAACAAGCTCTTTTTCATGTCTGTGACAGGGTTTTCATTTCCAGCGGCTCTGTTGGCGTTTACCGCTATAAACAATTTTCATTTGGCGCTCTTTTTCCTTGCTGTAATAGGATTCACTATGGTTGGTTTTCTGGCAACGTCCAATAGCTACATTCAACTGGAGGTGCCGGATGAGTTCCGGGGTCGAGTGATGAGTGTATATGCGGCGATGTTCCTGGGTATGGTGCCTTTTGGGGCAGCCCTTACGGGCTTTCTTGGTGAGCTAATCGGGGTTAAGACGACAATACTTACAACGGCAATAGTGTGTCTGATAGGGTTTACGATATTTCGTGGGAAGTGGAAATAGCTCAACATTGAGTATTCTTTGGGAGTATTCTTGGGAGTGTTCTTTTTATTGATTGCGGCTGGGGAAGGGATTCCCCTCCCCCCATAATAAGTTGCATTTATGCGTCTGGTTTTTTATCAGAACTTTTGCTAATAGAGGAGTATATCCCTTTCACCGCTTCGAGGACTCCGCCGAAGTAAGACATCATATCCTCATTGAGGTTTAACCCCTTTTGGCGAAGTTCTTTCAAGAATGCCTCACCGTCTGTTTGATTCCACACGCCTCTGGTCTTCTTTACGAAATCTGCCGTTTGAGAGGACATCTCCATCATGACATTTTTGATACCGTCAATACTCGTAGAGGCATTGTACACCTTTTTCATCGTCTCAAGCACCAGCCCGATATAGCGCTCCATATCGCCGGTCAATTCGATACCCTTTTTCTGAACCTCTTCTAAGAAGCCCAGCCATGCCGTATGGTCCCATGCACCCTTCTGGCGCTCTACGAAATCACCGGCCAGCTTTAACAGCCGATCGAAGGTTTCCGTCATTGCCTTAGTCATCGTTGATAGCCCTCCTGTTATAATTTTAGTTCTATATGCTGGCAGTATAATCGCCCTTAGCTAGATTGATTGCGACCATGACCGTGTCTAATTAAACCACATAGAGTCAATTATTGTCAAGTGTTTAAATAATGACACACAATTAGCTTCTGAAACGAATACATCAATGCGGCTAAAGACGACAGAGAAATACGCTGAAACATGGTGTTGGTATGTGACTAGTGTGTAAGATTGGTAACGGCGGGCAGGGCAACGGGGGCTTGTGCCCCCTTCCCCCGTTAATCTATGCCGATTCTACTTGTTTTTCGTAGATCAGTAGAGGTTTTACGTTATTAACGATTGTCTCCTCGTTGATGATGCATTCCTTTATCCCATTTTGAGATGGAATGTCGTACATCACGTCAAGCATGACCTCTTCGAGGATTGATCTGAGGCCGCGCGCACCGGTCTTTCTGGTGATTGCCTTTTTCGCTATTGCGCGCAGGGCATTGTCAGTAAACTTCAGCCTTACGTTGTCAAACTGCAGTAGTTTTTCATACTGTTTAGTCAGCGCGTTTTTCGGCTCTACGAGAATCTGCACGAGGGCATCTTCGCCCAGGGCCTCAAGCGTGGCTATCACGGGGAGTCTGCCGACCAGTTCAGGAATCAATCCATACTTGGTCAGGTCTTCGGGGCTTACCATGTTGAGAATTTTCTCTTTCTTTTTCTTGCTGTAGAGTTCTGCCCCAAAGCCAACGGTTTTTTTCCCGATTCGCTGTTCGATTATATCATCGAGGCCGTTGAACGCGCCTCCGCAGATAAACAATATGTTAGTGGTGTCTACTTGCAGGTATTCCTGGTGCGGGTGCTTTCTGCCACCTTGCGGGGGGACGTTAGCCACCGTGCCCTCGATTATCTTCAACAGGGCCTGCTGAACCCCTTCCCCCGATACGTCGCGTGTGATCGATGGATTGTCTGACTTTCTGCTTATCTTGTCTATCTCGTCTATGTAGACGATGCCCTTTTGCGCCCTTTCGATGTCAAAGTTAGCCGCCTGCAGGAGTTTTAGGATAATATTCTCCACATCCTCGCCGACATAACCTGCCTCTGTAAGGGTAGTGGCATCCGCTATGGTAAATGGCACGTCGAGATAGCGTGCCAGCGTTTGGGCAAGCAGTGTCTTGCCCGTGCCAGTGGGGCCGGCAAGCAGGATATTGCTTTTTTGCAGCTCGACATCGGTTTCCTTCTGCCTGTATATTCGCTTGTAGTGATTGTGGACGGCTACGGAGATTATCTTTTTAGCCAGCTCCTGACCAATTACATAATCCTTTAAAAAGGCATGTATTTTCACAGGCGCCGGAACGCCGCCGTGTCCTTTTTGAGTAAAGGACATTTTCATATCCTCTGCTATGATGTCGTTGCATAAATCGACACACTCGTCACAGATATATACCGAGGGGCCTGCAATCAACTTCTTGACTTCCCCCTGGTGCTTGCCGCAGAATGAACATTTCAGCTGTTCATCTTTTTTTCTCGCCATTAGTTTTCTCTCCATACTCATCTATTTACTGCCGCCGTCTCGGCACATCCTTAGTAGTCACATTACATCCTTGGCACATTAACACCTGGTTTTATTATAACACTATCGCCGACACTATTACCGGAGCTATTTATCGTCGTTAGTTTTTATAGCCGTTATGACCTCGTCAACCAGACCGTAGTGCTTTGCCTCTTCAGCGGACATGAAGTAGTCCCTGTCCGTATCGGCGTGGATTTTATCCATATTCTGACCGGTGTGGTGGGAGAGGATTGTATTTAGCGTGTTTTTCATTTTCAACATCTCTTTGGCGTGAATTTCCACGTCTGTTGCCTGTCCGCTAAAGCCCCCCATCGGTTGGTGAATCAATATGCGCGAGTTTGGAAGTGCAAATCTCTTTCCATGTGCCCCGGCGGCCAGAAGCAGCGCCCCCATGCTTGCCGCCTGCCCCGTGCAGTAAGTAGCTATGTCGCACCGCACGTACTGCATCGTGTCGTATATGGCAAGGCCGGCGGTTACCAGCCCTCCCGGCGAATTTATGTACAAATGGATGTCCTTTTCAGGGTCTTCTGTCTGTAAAAAAAGCATCTGTGCCATTATACTGTTGGCAACATTATCGTCAACTGCAGAGCCAAGAAACACTATCCTGTCTTTGAGCAGCCTGGAATATATATCGTATGCGCGTTCTGTCCTGCCGGTTTGCTCTATTACCATCGGAATAAAATTCATTAATCCTCCTTTTTCGTGACAACTGCTTTTGAGTATATAGCATCAACCACTTTCTCTCTGAACACAGAGTATCGTAGGCTCTCAAGGGCGCCCTCTTGCGTATTATAGTACTGCAGCAGGGCCTCAGGAGACATTGATGAGGCATAGGCCATCGATATGAGTTTCTCCTTCATATCATTCTCAGTGACCGCTACGGCCTCCTTTTCTCCTATTATATCAAGCAGCACCATAATTTTTACGTTTCGCACCGCATCGTCGTTGAACTTGGCCTTTATTTCCTCCTCTGGGGTGTCTTTGTAGGCGTCAAGGGTCTTTGCGTTGGCAACAATGCTGTTTATCTCTTGTTTTAGCGCTGTCTCCGGAAGGTCGAATGTGTACTTATCAGCGAGCTTTCTGATCATGTCACCTTTTTCGGCCTTTAGTGCCTTGTCCCTTTTCATCTCGGTAAGGGTTTTACTGATATGCGTGCGTACATCGACGAGGCTGTCAAACCCTACATCTTTGGCAAACTCATCGTCAATGACAGGTAGCTGCAGTGCTTTGATGTCCTTTATCGTGATTTTAAAATTCACCGTCCGCCCACTGTAGCGGCTATTGAGGTGCTCCGGAGGGAAAACGCACTCCGCCTCTCCTGTTTCGCCCCTGTTTTTCCCAATGATGGCCGAATAAAAGCTCTCGGGAAATGCCTCGGAGCCAACCTTGAGAAACTGGTCTGTTACCGGCTCCTCATCACCTGAGGCGATATAGTCAAGCACCACAAGGTCATCCATCTCTAACGGTCGCTCGGCGGCTGGCACGTAAACGGCCCTTGACATAGCAATCCTGCTCATCTGAGAGTCAACCTCATCATCTTCAAGCACGACATTAACCTCACTAACAGGCAGTCCTTCATAGACCAGCCCATCGACCCTAGGGCGCACCTCTACGGCACATACCAGCTTTAATGCCCCTTTGGTCTTATAGTCCTGGGACTCTATCACCGGTGGCAGCAACGGGGTCAGCTCCGCCGCCTTGACAGCTTCCTGATAGTACTGCGGTATTAATCTTTCAAGCACATTATTTTCCACGTCTTTTCTGAATCGCTTCTCGATTAAAGACATGGGGGCCTTGCCCTGGCGAAAGCCGGGGACCCTTGTCCTGTCCTTTACCTCATTTAATGATTTTTGTATTTCCCCCTCTATTTCTATGGCAGAGGCCTCGATAGTTATCCTTTTTTTTGTAGCCGATATATCCTCAACGACGCTGTTCATTCATCCTCCTCAAGGCTCATCGCGATTTGCGTATGTCTAATGTAAAATATTTGAATAGTTTTGTCAATCTTGCAGGGCGCATATATCAACGTTAAGAGGCGAGACAGGAGATATATTCGGGGGTTTGACGCGCGGGTATCATCTTCGCATAAATATGTCCTGCATCTCCTTATTGTACAGGAGTGTCAGCACGGAGGACAACCGCCCGATTACCGGCAGAGGGTCTCTAAAGGACAGCAGGTCGTCCTTTATTTTAAAATTGAAAAAACCGGGGCTCATGTGAAACCTGTTCGGATTCATAATGAAATGAAGTATATCGCCTGGGATAATCCATCTGCACATCACGCCCGTCTTGTATTCGGTCACAGGGTCTATGTCGCCGTCCATGGCCAATTTATACAATAAATAGGGAAAATCAACACCTGAGTTAATAGCAAGCTGCAGAGAACCCCAAAAACGCGGGTTGATCTCCAGCAGCTTTGGCGTACCGTCTCTGGGGTCAACCCTGAACTCAATGTGGGCAACCCCAGTCCACTTAAAGTACCTCAGCAGGGACTCGGCAATGTACCTTACGTCATCTCTCTTTATGCTTACCCGCAGTGTGCTGGGGCCGCCTCTGACCGGGTATTCCCGGAGGCGCTTATAGACAAACGACGCCCTAACCTCTGAGTCGTTGTTAAGAAGCAGACACACACCCATTGAGTCCCCACCGTCGGGAATAAACTCCTGTACTATGGGGAATTCGTATTGTCTGTGTACATTCTTGTATTGCTTTATGAAATCCGCCTTTGCATTAACATACTTAATCCCCCTTGCCCCTGAACTCATCTGCGGCTTTATGACAACGGGGAAGGGAAGTTCCTCTGCGAGGGCCTCTAACTGGTTTAAGTCGTCGATAATAAATGTCTTTGGGATGTCAAAGCCCTTTTCACGGGCGTATTTCATCAAAAATGCCTTGTTGTGAAGCCTCAGTGCCAAATCAACGTTGTGAAACGGTATGCGGCAATACTTTGACAGCCTCTGTGTCTGCGACGTTATCAGTGTCTGAGTCGTAAACTCCATCGGCATTAGCACGTCATAGTGGTTTTTCCTGAGTTCATTCTCAAGCCAATCGAGAAACTTGGCCGGCGTCTCCTTTGGCGAAGGGTAGATTAAGCGCTTGCTGCAATAGTTCGAGAACAATGCAGTTGCAAACCGGGTCCATTCACCAACGGCTACGTGAAACCCCCTCCTGCCCAGCGCTCGCACAGCCGCAAGTGTCTTATTCCAAAGTCCATCGAGTATCAGCACTCTTGGCACAGACGACCACCCCCTTGATTTTCTCACCTTAAGAGCCGGCAATCACTACCGCGCTATTATAATTATAATACATAGCTGTCACATTTTACAATTGAAATAAGAAAAGATTTGAGTTTGTGGATGTTTTTACCGATAACATGCTATGCTGTATTAAGAGAGTGGAGGTAACAAAAGGGGTTTCTAAAATGTTGGATTTAGCAGTAAAGATCAAGGCACTTTCGGGCGAGATTCGTCAGAGATACGATTTTGTGAAAAACAAGGAATCGACCAAAGTTGCCCTTATTCTGCCATTTATCAACAGCCTGGGCTACAATGTCTTTGACCCGTCTGAGGTCGTCCCAGATTATACGGCAACTGTCGACCATAGCGATAGTATTAAGATTGACTATGCGCTTTTGCGCGGCGGAAAACCGGAAATAATTATAGAGTGTAAGCACTGGGGTATGAATCTCGACATCGAGACCAACTCTATTGCTGAGGCATTTGTGCAGACGCAAGCAAAGATAGCTGTGTTAACAAATGGTATTAATTATCGCTTCTTTATGAATATAGATAAAGAGGGGAAGCTGGATAAAGCACCATTTTTTGAGTTTAATATTCTGGAAGTACCGGACTCGGCAATTGAAACCCTTGATAAATTTGTCAAACAGAATTACAATATTGATGCTATTACAGCAACAGCAAAGGAGCTGAAAAAAGAAAAAGAAAAAGTAATTGCCTTAAATAACTTAATTAAAAGAAGAAAGGTAAGCAAGAAGGAGTTATTTATCTTTCTTCGCGAGGATATAGCGGCGCCGGTGTCATGGAGCCTGCTTGAGTACTACAGGGGGGTTACCGTTGCAAGCGGATATTATAGTTTGAGGAGCCTTGAGCTGGTTCTGTTTACGCGGCGGTGTGACTTGTTAATCATAGATGAGTGCCACTTCGAGGACTTAGACGCCTTTTGTGAGTTTATGTATCATATTCAATACTCCAACGTATCGTTTAAGGTATTAGCCGTGATGAGTTCTAAGACCGATATAGAGCAGGTTCGCCAGCTCCTCTCACAGTGCGACATTGTTGTCGATATAATTATCAGGCCATTTACTATAAAGCGGCTCTACTCGTATATAGAAACGACATTCGGCATGAAAAAATCTATTGACTTAGGGGTAAAAAGCATAACCGCTGACTATCTCAAAAGCGGCTTGGTAGCGGCTGAAAACGTGTATATCCCCGGCAAGGACGAACACCTTGTGGAGTGCGGCGTCGTTATAGACGACACGCATATCAGGGAGTTGATAAAGCACAATATTACGAAGATAAAGGTTCACAAGGATGTCTATAAGTTTATCAACTGCTGGGAGTTTACAAAATGTAAGGATTTCGAGGAATGCCCATCTTTTATCAACGTCGATGCCGATGGTTTTTTAGACGGTGTCAACGCCGGACGTGCCTGTATGTATATTAACGCTACACTGGACATTTGCGGCGGGGGCAGAAAGTACAAATCATGGGAGGAGAAGATAAAAGTCCTGTGCCAGGACTGCGAATTCTACAAGATGATTCTGACCTGTAATGACGGCAAAATCCCACCGTCTATCAAGTTGATGGCCCATATGGACAAAAACATCTTTAAAAGGAAGAATATGGAATCGGCAAGAAACAGTTTCGCCAAAAAATCACAAAATAAACCCAAACCATAACGCTCAGCTCCTATCCCTTTAAGTCTGCCCAGCATGTAACGAGACTATTCCCCGCGGGATTTGAAAAACCCCCTATGCAGTTAACTCAGCTTAATGTTACAATAGCCGCTGAAAGTTGCTTTAGAGGGAACTGCATGAGAGTGATAAATACTATGGATATTGCCGTGTTTTGCATAACACAAAACGGCGCGGCGCTTGCTCAGAAAATTGCCGCTGAGTCTAAGGCAGACCTGCACGTAAAGTCCGGCGTAATACCACTGAATAAGGGACGTATGAAGGTGCATACATTTGACTCTCTGTCTGCCCATACGGCAGAGGTGTTTAACCAATACGGGGGGTTAGTATTTGTCATGTCCCTGGGGATAGTCAACCGCGTGATAGCGCCCTTAATGAAGAGTAAACTTGAAGACCCTGCGGTTGTAACCATAGATGAGGCAGGTAGATTTACCATCAGCACACTATCCGGCCACGAAGGCGGGGCAAACGCTCTGACATATCTGGTAAGCTCAATCACAGGGGCGCAGCCCGTTGTCACTACGGCAACTGACTCTCTGCGGATATATACCTGCGGCGTTGGATGCGTCAAGGGCGCAAAGAAAGAGGCCATCACAGCCGCCATCACCGAAGGCTGCAAAAAGGCTGGCATTACCACAGATAACCTGCGCCTGCTTGCCTCGGCATGGGTCAAAAAAGATGAGCAGGGGCTGATTGACGCCGCCGCCGCACTGCACCTATATATAAGGTTTATCCCAAAGTGGATGATAGACATGTACTACGAAACAAACACCACCGCCGCGAAATCTGACATGGTCTTCCGGTCAATTGGTGTCTATGGGGTGTCAGAGCCTTCAGCCGCACTATCTGGCAGCAGCTCAACGATAGTGCTTCCAAAGACAATCTTTGACGGTATAACTATAGCAATCGCGCGTGAGACGCTTTTCCCTGGCCATGCGGTACCTGAGCCAGAGCCTCCACCTGCCGCAGGCAGCGGCCATATTCTCGTGCTTGGCGGTACGACAGAAGGCGTCAACATGGGATATGAGTTGTTACATGACGGGCAGGACTTCCTTGTGACGTGTGTCACTGAGTATGGCTTCAATCTGTTCAAAGAGAAATTTGGCGACAGGGCGGTTTTAGAGAATTTTACCACACCGGATTCACTGAAGAGATTTATAAAAAAACACGCCATCACAAAGATAATCGACTGTACACATCCGTATGCTGAGCTTATTACGCCTCTTGCAAAGGCGGTCGCCACTGAATTGAAGCTTGTCTATGAGTCAAAGGTTAGGGACACAGAATTCGACAATGAATTCAACTATGACAAACTCTGCTATGTCTCATCGCTGCCGCAGGTAATCGACAAAATCCTCGCCCTGAAGGTAAAACGCCCGCTGTTTACCACAGGCTCAAAGGAACTGGGATTCGTTAGGCCGCTTGCGCAAAAGGGCGGCGTGGAGGTGTTTGTACGGGTGCTGCCGTTTGAGCACTCGATAAAGAGCGCACTTGAAGCAGACGTTAATGCTGCCAATATTATAGCCATGCAGGGGCCATTTACAACTGAGCTAAACGCGGCCACGATACGCCAATTCGCCATAGACTGTCTTGTTACAAAGAAAACCGGCAAAGAGGGCGGTTTTTATGAAAAGGTAAATGCCGCCATTGACTGCGGCGTTCACCTCATTGTGGTTGAGCGATGACAGAGCCTTTAAAGGTATATTTTGTTGGGGCAGGCCCCGGCGACCCTGAGTTAATCACGCTAAAAGGCAGACGGCTGCTTGATAGCGCCGATGTGGTGATATATGCGGGAAGCCTCGTAAACCCCGCCCTGCTGTCAGACATTAAAGCGGAAGTTTATGACTCGGCGGGCATGACGCTCGATGAGACCTCATCGCTGATGGTGCAGGCAGCAAGAGCGGGTAAGACCGTAGTGCGCCTTCACACGGGGGATACCTCGTTTTATAGCGCAATCTCAGAGCAAATCGAGATATTGCGGGAACATGCCATAGAGTTTGAGGTCGTCCCGGGGGTATCGTCGGCGCTTGCGGCAGCGGCGGCCCTTAGAATGGAGCTGACCATACCGGAGGTCAACCAGACCGTGATTTTCACCCGCATGGAGGGCAACACCCCTGTGCCGCAGGCGCAAGACCTCGGCGCGCTGTCAAGGCATCAGGCGGTAATAGTGATATTTCTAAGTATCTCGATGATAGACAAGGTAGTGGAGAAACTCATGGAGGGCTATGCTGCCGATACCCCTGTGGCGGTGATAGAGCGTGTGTCGTGGCCGCAAGAGAGGATACTAAGAGGAACACTTGTTGATATTACACAAAAGGTAAAGGAGGCCGGTATTAAGAAAACGGCGTTAATCCTGGTTGGCGAGGCGCTGAGGGCGTCTGAGTGTGCAACCGGCAAACAGTCAAAACTCTACGACAAGGACTTTAAACATGGCTGCAGAAAATGAGGGTTTAATATTACAGAGGAAGGGCCGCCCTGCTATCTACATTATAGGCACAGGGCCGGGGGCGTTTGAGCACATGACGATTAAGGCCGTAGCCGCCATCATGGCCTCTTCGGTAGTCGTCGGCTATTCGACATATCTGGAGTTAATCCCCGAAATCATAAAAGATAAGAAGACAATCGGCACCGGGATGACACAAGAGGTAAAGCGCTGCAACGCTGCCATAGAGGAAGCCGCAAGCGGAAGGGTTGTCAGTGTGATAAGCGGAGGAGACCCAGGCGTGTATGCTATGGCCGGTCTTGTGCTTGAGTTAGTCAGGGAGCGGGCGGAGGCGGGGGAGTTTCCATGGAACGACGCCGCCGCGCGTCCAATTCTTGAGATAATACCTGGGGTGCCAGCCCTATGTGCCGCCGGGGCAGCCCTTGGGGCACCGCTAATGCACGACTTTGCCGCCATCAGCCTGTCTGACAGGCTAACCCCGTGGGAACTGATTGAACGCCGCCTGCACGCCGCGGCTGGGGCTGATTTCGTCATCGCCATATATAACCCTAAGAGCAAGGGCAGGCCCTCTCATATTGACAAGGCACAAACAATTCTGTTGAAATATAAAAAGCCTGAGACCCCTGCAGGCATTGTCAAAAGCGCCGCACGGGCTGACGAACACATCACCATAACGACCCTTACAGACATGCTCAACCACGAAATCGACATGCAGACAACCATCATCATAGGCAATTGCCAATCATACAGCTACGGCGGCTGGATAATAACCCCTCGGGGATATAGATTCGCCGGGGCCGCCCCACACTCATGAAAATCATATTCATAACCGGCGGCAGCCGAAGCGGTAAGAGTTCATATGCTATAAAACTATCGGAGCGACACAGCGGCGCAAAGGCCTTCATTGCTACCGCGCAGGCGCTTGACGATGAGATGCGCCTTCGCATAGACACCCACAAAAGGCAGCGCCCAGACGTGTGGGAGACATTTGAAGAGCCTCTACATCTGGCGCAGACTATTGCCAGACTTGTCGAAACACACGAGGTAATTCTCATTGACTGCCTGACGCTCTGGCTGACTAATATTTTTATGAGAGAGCCGTTTCCCGAAATTGAGACAATCACAAGAGATATAGACGCCTGCATAAGCAGTATAAAGAAACTCAAGGACGCTGCGTCAAATGACACGCACCTGTATCTCGTCTCAAACGAGGTCGGCATGTCAATCGTGCCGGACAACAAACTGGCAAGGCTCTTCAGAGACGCCGCCGGGTGGCTTAATCAGCAGGCCGCGGCCATTGCCGACGAGGTATACTTAGTAGTGAGCGGCCTGCCGCTAAAATTGAAATAACTGAATTAAAAATAACTGAAATATAATACAAAAGGGAGGATTCACGGTGCAGACTATCAAAGATACATGCGGCAACATAAGGCCATTAAAAAAGGAGTTTTTTGACAAGGCCCAAAGCAGGCTTGATATATTAACCAAACCCCATGGCAGCCTCGGTCAGCTGGAGCGCTTTGCCGCCCGCCTTGTTGCCATATATGAACAGGAGATGCCAGAGATTCCAAAGAAGGCTGTCTTTGTGTTTGCCGGTGACCACGGGGTAGCGGCGGAGGGTGTCTCGGCGTATCCGGCTGAGGTGACGCCGCAGATGGTCTTGAATTTCCTGAGCGGCGGGGCGGCAATTAATGTCCTAGCCAGACACGCGGGGGCAGATGTGCTGGTTATCGATGCCGGTGTGAATTATAACTTTGTCGACTGCCCCGGGCTGATACAAAAAAAGGTGGTCTCCGGGACGAAGAACTGCGCCAAGGGGCCTGCCATGACCCGCGATGAGGCAATCCAGGCTATAAACGTTGGAATCTCCCTTGCCCACGAATATGCCAAAAAGGGCATCAGGATGTTTGCAACCGGCGACATGGGCATAGCCAACACAACGCCATCCTCTGCCATAGCCGCCGTTGTGACCGGTAAGCCTGTTTCAGAGGTTACAGGACGTGGAACGGGGATAGGAGACTCGGACTTGGAGATGAAGATTGCCGTGATAGGACGCGCCATAGCGGTCAACGCCCCTGATGCAAAAGACCCGATAGATGTGCTTGCAAAGGTAGGCGGGGCGGAGATTGGCGCGATAGCGGGGTTGTGTCTGGGGGCGGCAGAGTTAAGGCTTCCCGTTGTGATAGACGGTTTTATATCCACGGCGGGGGCGGTGATTGCCTATGGCCTTAATGAAACAGTAAAAGAGTACATGTTCAGCGCCCACCGCTCGCACGAGATAGGGCACAGGGCTATATTAGCCCACATGGGGCTGACACCAATGCTGGAGCTTGATATGAGGCTGGGTGAGGGGACGGGAGCGGCCATTGCCATGACCATCCTGGATGCCTCACTCAAGATTTACAGAGAAATGGCGACGTTTCAGGCCGCCGGTGTGTCTGATAAGTCGTAAAACGCGCCAAAATGACAGTGAAACTATTTGAAAGCGCTTATGGATAAGTGTATAATACCCTATGTCAAGAGCGGACTCGGACGTCACAAGCCACAAAATAGTCATAGGCGACAGCAGGCGCATGGACGCTGTCTCTGATGAGAGTGTCCATATGGTAGTCACCTCACCGCCCTACTGGCAGCTCAAGGACTACGGCACTGAGCATCAGGTTGGCTTTTACGACACATATGAGGATTATATCAACAATCTTAATCTTGTCTGGAGCGAGTGCACGCGCGTCTTACACAAGGGCTGCCGCATGTGCGTTAATATAGGTGATCAATTCGCACGTGCGGCCTACTACGGCAGATATAAGGTCATACCTATAAGGACAGAGATTATAAAGTTCTGTGAAAGTGCCTCTATGGACTACATGGGGGCAATTATTTGGCAGAAGGTTACGACGTGCAATACCAGCGGCGGGGCAACTATAATGGGGTCATTCCCGTATCCAAGAAACGGGATAATCAAGCTGGACTATGAGTTCATTCTTATTTTTAAAAAGCACGGTGAGCCGCCGCCGGCTTCAAAAGAGCAAAAAGAGCGCTCAGCCCTTACCAAAGAACAATGGAGTGCGTATTTCAGCGGGCACTGGAATTTCCCCGGCGATAAGCAGACTAAACACATTGCAACATTCCCGCTTGAGCTGCCTACACGCCTTATCCAGATGTTTACATTTGTTGGAGAGACCGTCCTTGACCCGTTTCTTGGCAGCGGGACAACCGCACTGGCTGCCCAAAATCTCAACCGCAACTCCATAGGATATGAAATCAATGAAGACTTTGTCCCCATAATCACAGATAAGCTCGGAGAGGACTTGTACCGTAACGCCGCATACACTATAGAAAACGCCTCAAACTCAGCTATCGATACGCAAGAAAAAATCTCGGCGCTGCCATACATATTCAAAGACCCGCTGAAGATTAATTTACAGGTAAACCCCAAACGCCTGAAGTTTGGCTCGACCATAGACGGCCAAAGGCAGGCGCGTGAGACCTACTTCAGGGTGAAAGAGGTACAGTCCCCTGAGCGTCTGATATTAAGCAGTGGTGCGTTAATCACACTGATAGGCATTAAGACCATCGAGACCACACTTAAAGATGCCGTTGAATTTTTAGAAGGGTTAATAAAAGGGCAGCGCGTATTTGTAAAATATGATAAACTCATACCTGATGAGTCGATGTGCTATTTATATTTAAGCAACAAGACATTTATCAACGCCCGTCTGATAAAGTCCGGCCTAGCCGGGGCAGACACAAGCACTGTATATAAACATAAAGAGAGGTTTTTGAGATACTTAAGCGAAAGAGCCACATAATAACAGGAGGCATCGAAATGACTAAGGACAAGGAAAAAGACAAAGATAAGGACAAGAATAAGGAAAAGGCGATAGAGGCCGCCATAGCTCAAATAGAAAAGAGTTTCGGCAAAGGCTCAATAATGAAACTTGGCGAAGACGCCATAGCCGAAGGCATAAAGGTAATCCCCACAGGGTCACTGACATTGGATTTAGCAACCGGCGTTGGGGGCATCCCGCGCGGCAGGGTAACGGAGATATACGGCCCTGAGTCCTCGGGCAAGACCACGCTTTCACTGAGCACCATAGCACAGGCACAAAAGACGGGCGGGGTGGCGGCCTTTATAGACGCCGAACACGCACTTGACGTTAGTTACGCAACACGCATAGGGGTAAAGGTAGCTGAGCTGTTGATTTCCCAGCCGGACAGCGGCGAACAGGCCCTCGAGGTATGTGAAACTCTGGTAAGGAGCAACGCCCTCGATATAATAGTCATAGATTCGGTGGCAGCCCTTGTGCCGCGGGCGGAGATAGAGGGTGACATGGGTGACCAGCTGCCGGGTCTTCAGGCCAGGCTTATGAGCCAGGCGCTGAGGAAACTCACCTCCGCCATATCTAAAAGCAGCACGGCCGTTATTTTTATAAATCAGATAAGACATAAAATAGGCGTTATGTACGGAAGCCCGGAGACAACGACTGGTGGTAACGCCCTGAAATTTTACTCATCCCTGCGCCTCGATATAAGAAAAATAGACACCCTGAAGGTTAATCAGGAGGTGCTTGGCGGACGCGTGAGGGTGAAAGTACAGAAAAACAAGGTAGCCCCGCCGTTTCGGCAGGCTGAGTTTGACATTTACTACAACGAGGGAATCTCAAAGGCTGGAGAGTTGGTTGACATTGGCGCTGACAAGGGGATAATCGAACGTGCTGGAACATGGTACAGCTACGGCACCACTAAACTTGGCCAGGGCAGGGATAATGCCAAGAAATATCTGCTCGAAAACGAGTCAGTTATGGCGGAGATAGAGGAAAAGATTCGGCAGCACGGGCACATTTCAATTGCCACTGCCTCCCCCGAAGAAGAGTGAAAAAGAAGAGTAAAATAAGGAAGAGTGAAAAAGGATGGTAAAGCCGCTGCCTAACATCAAAAGCTATGTGCTTAAACTCTTGGGCATGGCAGACAGGAGTGAAAGCGAGCTTAGATCAAGATTACAGGACAAGGGCTATGAAGCTGCGGCAATTGACGAGACCATCGATCAGCTCAAGGACATCGGCATTATAGATGACCGTAAGACGGCTGAATCTATCCTTCGCTACTGCAAAGAACAGAGGCTGCTTGGTGAAAACGGCTCAAAGCACTACCTCAAAAGGCGTGGCATCCCTGATGAGATAATCGCAGGGATTGCCATATCTACAGATGAGCAGATGGAGAAGGCAAAAAAACTTATCGGCAAGCGAGAAAAGTATTTGAAAAATCTGCCGTTAAAAGTTAAAATGAACAGGCTCTATAATCAGCTTCAGAGAAAGGGCTATGGCTATGAGATAATTAACAGGGCCATAAGGGAATATGAGAGGTCATGCGAGTATGAAGCGCAGGTATTAGAAAAGGCTTAGATGACGCCAGAGATAAGATGAGATGAAAGGAAAAGAGATAAGGGAACGCTTTTTAGAGTATTTTCGGCAGCGCGCTCACGAGCGCGTCAAAAGCTCATCGCTGATACCAAAGCATGACCCGTCGCTCCTGTTTACAAGCGCCGGAATGGTTCAGTTTAAGGGCGCGTTTCTAGGGACTGACTCACCGGGATATACCAGGGCGGCAACGTGCCAGAAGTGTATGCGCGCCGGAGGAAAGCAAAGCGACATAGAAAACGTAGGGTTCACCGCCCGTCATCACACATTTTTTGAGATGCTGGGGAATTTTTCGTTTGGGGATTACTTTAAGCGTGATGCCATAGTCTTTGCGTGGGAACTCCTTACGGGTGTGTATAAACTGCCTAAGGATAAGCTCTGGGTTTCTGTGTTTGAAAACGACGACGAGGCAATTGCATTGTGGACGGACAATACTGAGTTAAAAGGCGACAAGATTGTAAGGCTTGGGGCAAAGGACAACTTTTGGCAGATGGGAGACACTGGTCCATGCGGCCCATGTTCAGAGATAATCATAGACCAGGGCGAGGCGGTAGGCTGTGGGCGCCCTGAGTGCGCCGTAGGATGTGACTGCGACAGGTATCTGGAGCTATGGAACCTTGTCTTTATGCAATATGACAGGGCACAAGACGGCACACTTAATCCACTACCAAAGCCAAGCATAGACACGGGCATGGGGCTTGAGCGCATCACAAGTGTCCTGCAAAAGAAACTCAACAACTTCGACACAGATCTATTCGCGCCAATAATAGAGGCCATTGCTACAAAGGCACACGTATCATATGGAAAGGACAAATCGCAGGATGTCTCTATCAGGGTGATAGCAGACCATATCAGATCAGTAACGTTTTTACTTTCTGAGGGGCTGATGCCGTCAAACGATGGCCGGGGCTATGTGGCAAGGCGAATAATTCGACGCGCATCACGGCACGCCAGAAAACTTGGCGTAGGCAAACCCTTCCTTCACAGGTTAGTAAGCTCGGTCATTGAGGCATCGGGGGACATCTATCCCGAATTGTCAAAAGAGAGGGAGCGCTCAGAGGAGATATTAAAGTTTGAAGAGGAGAGATTTTTCAGGACTCTTGACCAAGGCTCAGAACTTCTCGATGAGATAATTGCCTCTGTGAAGACCTCAGGGTCAGGCGTTGTACCTGGGACTGAGGCCTTCAGGCTTTATGACACCTATGGCTTTCCGATGGATCTAACGAAGGAGGCGGCACGGGAAAACGGCCTCGTAGTCGATGAGGACGCCTTCGACGAGGAGATGAAAAAACAGAGGATGCGGGGGAAGCTCTCCTGGGCAGAAGACCAGGCTGGGATTTCCGGCGTGGTTAATTCTATATACAATAACGCCGTAAAAATAAGCGGTGAGACGTACTTTTTGGGTTATGAGCTTTTAGAGACTGACGCTGTAGTCACTTTGATGCTTAAAAACGGGGAGCAGGCAGAGGTCTTGCATAAGGGGGATGAGGCCGAGATAATCCTCGATAAGTCGCCGTTTTATGGGGAGTCGGGCGGTCAGGCAGGCGACAAGGGTGTTATTCAAACTGAAAGGGCTGTTCTTGAGGTCAGAGACACGAAAAAGACCCCCAATAAATTAATCGTACACAAGGTTTACGTAAAAAATGGCACACTAAAGCAATCAGAGACTGTCTCATGCAAAGTTGACAAATGCAGCAGGACGGCAACAATGCGCAACCACACGGCAACACACCTTCTTCACGCCGCGCTGAGAGAATTAATAGGCGACCATATAAAGCAGGCGGGGTCATTAGTATCACCAGGGCGGCTCAGGTTTGACTTCACACATTTCTATGCCATTGCTGACGATGAGAAAGAGAAGATTGAAAACATGATAAACGCCAAAATACTGGAAGACCTGCCAGTTGCAACGCACTCGATGGGCATTAACGAGGCTATTGACTACGGGGCAATGGCGCTGTTTGACGAAAAATATGGAGACATCGTGCGCGTAGTCGAAGTCGAAGGTTTCAGCAAGGAACTCTGCGGCGGGACTCACTGCGGCAGGACAGGGCAGATTGGGCCGTTTATAATTGTCTCAGAGGGCAGCATAGCCTCTGGAGTAAGACGCATAGAGGCCATAACTGGCGACGTCAGCCTTGAACTTATAAGAAGAAAATTAAGTGATCTGAAGACAGTCTCAGAATTGTTAAAAACAGAGACGCCGCTGGAGAGACTTCCCTCGCTCATAAAGAAGAATAAAGAACTTGAAAAAGAACTCCAAACTCTGAAGACCAGGGACATCAGCCGCGACATATCGTCATTTTTAAGCGCTGTAAAGGAAATAGACGGTGTGAAGGTGCTGATTTCACGGCGAGACGGTCTCGATCAAAAGGGATTGAGGGATTTTGCTGATCAATTAAAGGAAAAACTAGGCTCAGGCATAGTCATAGCGGCCTCGACTGTGGACGGGCAAGCTTCGTTCATCTCAATGGTAACTAAGGACATGACTGGCAAATACCACGCTGGCAAGATTTTAAAAGAGGCGGCTGACCTCGCCGGAGGCAGAGGCGGCGGCAGGGCGGACATGGCCCAAGGCGGCACCAAAGAGCTTGATAAGCTCGACGCCGCCCTAAACGGCATTTATGATATTATCAGGGCTAACCGGTAAGCAACTGATGGTTTAGGCGAAGGGACAATATCCGGCAACGTGTTATATTTCTTTTAATGCCTTTCCAAAAGCGTTATTTAATTTGTCACTTGTCTTTATCGAGGTTATTTCTCTCTCTAAATAGAACACTATGAGCTTGGCGTCCATGATACCATTATTACCGACTATTGCGGTCGTCTCATAATCCTAAAAAAAGCAGTTAACAATCACAAAGACTGTTAATCGGCCATGAATCGTCTCCGCTGTGGCGGATTGCTCGGAAAGGTCACTTTTTATCACATAACAGCCGTCGAGTTTTGCCTCTTCTTTTAATACCTCCTTATCTATGCTCAACACAACCTCTCTTGAGTTACCAGTCACTGTTACCCACAATGATTCCAGCTTATCCTCACGTGATTTACGTATCTCCTGTGCACGCTGGGGATTACGCCTCAATATATACCGGATGCTGTCGCTTTTTACCTCGGCTAACCCCTGGTCAAATAAATCCATTTGGATTACCCCATTGTTTATCAGCGTCTCTATCTGTGGTTTCGTTATTGCCGTTATGTAATGAAATCCTTCTGTTGTGTAAGTCCTCAATCTGTGTCGAAGCCCTTAAGTCCTAACACGTCACAGGCAGCATGTCTTGATGCAAGGCGCACCGCCGACAATCTTGAAGCCTGCTCCATTTCCCTCGCTATTACTTGCCACAGCGCCAGTTTCACCTACGGTGTATTACCCAATGCCTTGTCAATACCTCGTATGTTAGGGTAAGCGTGTATGTTATTCTTGACGTTGATATTTGGATAAGGATGCAACAGCTCGTTTATACCTAGGGCATAAAAGCCCGTTAGTTAGCATGGTGCGTTGCATCTATCTAAGACGAACCCGCACGGTTGCACGGGGGATAGTACCCCGCATCAGCGAGAATGGGAGGTTATAGAAAATGAACGAATGTTTTGCAGGTATCGACATATCTAAAGCCACACTGGATGTTGTCATATTGCCGTCTAATGAGCACTGGACGGTAAGTAACAATGAGACAGGATTTGCGGAAATTATTGAACGCCTTAAAGCTGTAAAGTTAGTGGTGTTAGAAGCAACAGGGGGATTGCAAGTGGCTGTGACTGCTGCTTTGCTGAATGCTGGCATACCGGTTGTTGCCGTGAACCCGCGACAAATACGCGATTTCGCAAAGGCTATAGGAGTGCTGGCAAAGACAGACCATGTCGATGCCAATGTTATTGCCCGTTTTGCTGGGACAATAAGGCCACAGGTGCGTTTACTAAAGAATGAGGAAATGCTACAGTTGGAGGCCATTGTGGTGAGACGCAGGCAGCTTGTCAGTATGCAGATAGAGGAAAAAAATCGCCTGCACATAGCGCCAAATAAGGTAAAGAAAGATATCGAGGAACATATTGAATCGCTGCAAAAGAGACTGCATGAAATCGACAAGGAAATGGACAGATTCATAAAAAGCAGTCCAGCGTGGAGAGAAAAGGAAAAAATCTTAAGGAGTGTCCCAGGCGTAGGACCTATATTAGTGGCAACATTGCTTTGTGAGTTGCCTGAGCTTGGAACGTTAGACAGGAAAAAGATCGCAGCTCTTGTTGGGGTAGCCCCTTTCAATCGTGATAGCGGTAAATTCAGTGGCACACGTTCAGTTTGGGGAGGCAGAGCCGCTGTCAGAGCTGTTCTATACATGAGTACCATCGCAGCCATCAGGTTCAACCCGGCAATTAAAGAGTTTTACCAACGATTACGCTCAGCGGGTAAAAAACCAAAACAGGCTATCACTGCTTGTATGCGCAAACTATTAACTATTCTTAACAGCATCGTCAAAACGGGGGCTCCATGGCAATTTAATTGTTCATAAAAAAACACTTGACAACACGGTTGCTATTCTGTTTGGTTTTTATTGGTTTTTCGTCAGGAACATCCGTTTTAGGCAGCCTAAAACAATATTTAATCAATCTTTTTGTAACATTGCGCCTACACCTGCTTCCCGTGACAAATATTGCACCATACTGATTCTCTCAGATCGTTCATTGAGAATGGCTTTCTGAGTCGTAAGAAGATTGACAAGCCAGACGGCCAATATATTATAATTAAGCCCTAAAGTGTACTAAGAGACATTGAATATAACGTTCAGACTGTTTGATATTAAAGAGTCGGCGCCTTCATGACCGTTTCTAAATGTGTGCGGACTCGCTCAGGCGTTACCAGTTGGAGGATTACACTGGCATATGCCAGATATTAGGTGGTAAATGCAGATGACTAAAAGAGAGTTAGTTAGACGGCTGCCGCACGGCGGGCCATTCATTTTTATCGATAAGGTTCTGGAGATCGACAAGGGGCGGCGCATTAAGGCCGTAAAGACTGTTACTGCGGACGAGGAAATCCTCAGCGTCTGCGACAGCAACGGCGGTAACAGCGCTCATCATGGTTTTCCTTTTGTACTGCTTGTAGAGGCAATGGCCCAGGCCTCAGGGCTTATCCTGGAAGCGGAGGCAATCGAAATGGCCTTCCTAACGATGATTAACGATGCGCAACATATCAAACCCGCCAATGCGGGCGATGTGCTCATCATAGAGTCAGAGCTGTCCAAGAAATTCCCACCATTATATATATTTAGGGCAAAGGTGGGCGTCGAAGGGCAGAGCATTGCCTCAGCTGAGATAACCCTCACGTCAGTCAGGCGCGACCATTAGCTTTCATTAAGGCATATGCCCTATTGGATTTTAAAATACCCCTTGTACCATGTGACGAAGTTTGTTACTCCTGTATGCAGCGGTGTCGATGGCGTAAAGCCAGTGTCTCTGACCAGATCATCTATGTCGGCATAGGTCTCGGCAACATCGCCCTGCTGCATTGGCAGGAGATTTTTCACAGCCTTTATTCCAAGCGCGTCTTCGATTACTTCGATAAATTTAAGCAGGCTGACAGGTTGATTATTTCCGATGTTGTAGAGTTTATACGGGGCATAGCTTGATGAGGGGTCGGGGTGGCTGCCGTCCCATGCGGGATTAGCCACCGGTATGCGCTCTATCAACCTGAAGACGCCTTCTACGATGTCATCGATATAGGTAAAGTCGCGCCTCATGTCTCCGTGGTTAAAGACATCGATTGGCCTGTCCTCAAGTATCGCCTTGATAAAGAGAAACAGCGCCATATCGGGTCGTCCCCACGGTCCGTATACGGTGAAAAATCTAAGCCCCGTACATGGCAGTTTATAGAGGCTGCTGTACGTGTGGGCAAGGAGTTCGTTCGATTTCTTCGTTGCGGCGTACAGCGAAACCGGATGGTCAACATTGTGGTGAACCGAAAAGGGAATGTTTGTGTTAGCCCCGTAGACGGAACTTGACGAGGCAAATATGAGGTGTTTTACTTTATTGTGTCGACAGCCCTCAAGAATATTAGCAAAGCCCAGTAGATTGCTCTCAACATAGGCGTGAGGATTAAGAATCGAATACCGAACGCCTGCCTGAGCAGCCAGATTCACAACATAGTCGAATTTCTCAGCGGCAAAAAGATGTTCCATTTCGCCCCTGTTTGCGATATCCATTTTAATAAATCGAAAATTCGGCGCTGCCTCAAGCAGCTTAAGCCTGTCCTCTTTTATCCGCACATCGTAGTAGTCGTTGAGATTATCGACGGTTACGACATCGAATTCGTGGCAAATCAATCTCTTACACAGGTGAAAGCCAATAAACCCGGCCCCTCCTGTCACCAGTATTTTTTTCTTATTCATCACAGCTCCCATCTCGGTGGCTACCGCCATATTTTATCGCCATAACAGCTATGCTGTATGCTAAACCATTGGACTTTGTCATGTCAACGCGCCGCGCATTTGTTTGTCATGGTGCAGCAGTATAGTTTTGCTCTCCGCTATGCAGTGAGTTTAACCTCTACTCCTTTGCGGTGTCCAGTTTTTTATGGCAGCAGTATATTGTTGTATCTAAAGCTAATGCGTTTGCCCTGCATTAATGATTGACTGAGAATTTATTCATTTGGTATGCTAAGCCCTCTTGGGATTCCCACGAAACGATTAATTGAAAGGTTCAGCAAGGAGGAGTATACTCATGACACTTGACAGCAGAAGCAGCAATCACGTCAGAAGAATGGGGTGTATTTTATTGGTTGCAATATTTGTCTTTACGGGGATTGGATTTGCCGAAGAAAAGCCAGCCGGAGCCGCCAAAGACGAACATAAGGCGCACTGGAGCTATGAAGGAGATACAGGGCCTGATAAATGGGGAGATATGTCTGCCGAACAAGGGGTATGTAAAACCGGCAAAGCGCAGTCTCCGGTTGACATTAAAACTACGAAACAGGCCAATAAGAAGACAGCCTATAAGGTCAGCTATAAGGCTTCGCCATTAAAGATAATCAACAACGGCCACACGATACAGGTTAATTATGAGCCCGGCAGCACCATCACCATAGACGGTAAGACTTACCAGCTGCTTCAGTTTCATTTTCACGACCCAAGCGAGCACACCGTCTTAGGCAAGAGCTACCCAATGGAGCTGCACTTAGTGCATAAAAACGACAAGGGAGAGCTGGCAGTGTTGGGTGTATTTATGAAAGAGGGAAAGGAAAACGCGACAATCAAGACACTATGGGATAATCTGCCGGATAAGGTCAATGAGGAAAAGTCTGTACCGGCGGTTAGCGTTAACGCCTCTACGCTGTTACCTAAGATGAACAATCTTGTCGTTTACAGAGGGTCTTTGACCACACCGCCATGCAGCGAAGGCGTCAGTTGGAATGTTGTCAAAACCCCTATAGAAGTGTCGAAGGCCCAGATAGATAAATTTATCTCCGTCTCTGGCAAGAACGCTAGACCAGTACAGCCGCTAAACGACAGGCAGCTGCAAGAAACTAAATAAGACATTTCCGCAAACTTTTCAGCCAGTGTGGAAACGCCAATAACACGCCAATTCCACACGGGCTGCTTCCTTTTAAAGTGGACCCCTTTGTCAAGACCACTTTTTAGTGGACTTAAGATATAACCCTCTAAGAGGGGGAGTGTTATGTTGGACATCATCACGCTGCCACAGCAATGTT
>JADFXZ010000208.1 GCA_015233265.1 Nitrospirota bacterium | reverse complement strand
CCATATCATTCAAAACGCGGCTCAGGCGATTGCGGCGGCTAATAATGCTGGTACAATATGGATAGTTACATCGCGGCTGTGTGACCCCATTGGCAAAACAGAAAAGATACAAATCAAGATAGAAGACGACGGAGCAGGCATGTCCGAAGAGGCAGTCAAGCGAGCGTTTGTCCCATTTTTCACGACAAAAGAAGTGGGTTCGGGAAAAGGGCTGGGCTTGTCTATGGTCGATGGGATAATACAGCGCCAGGGCGGCACAGTTGCCTTAGAAAGCACAGAGGGCAAGGGAACCAGCGTTACGATAACCCTGGCGCTTCTGCAGAATGAAATGTTCTATCGTTAATGCTTGTAATCAACAGAATAAGCAGACGTTAATGGGCAACATCAAGATCACCTAGCTATGATGGACTTAGTCAAAAACATCCCGCTTAAGGTCCGTAACATTCTCGCTAGATTTGAAGAATATTACGCTCAATGAGATTGATCTCTTGATAGAACTTCCCGATGGCAGCCTTCTTCACATGGAGATTCAGAGCACTAACGACCCAAAGATGCTCAAAAGGATGCTCCTGTACTGCGCGCTTGTCTTTAATCAGTGTGATAAATATCCACGCCAGGTATTGTTGTATGTGGGAGACAAGCCGCTTGATATGAAGAATGAAATAGGACGCTATTCATATGAACTCCTCGATATTCGAGATATAAACTGCTCCGAATTGCTGCAAAGTGATAAGCCAGAAGACATTGTGCTATCAATATTGTGCCAATCTGACGATGTGGATGCCACAATAGCGAAGATTTTAGAGAAACTATCGACGTTGCCGCTAAAGACGAGGAGAGATTACATCTTAAAATTGCTATATCTATCGGATTTGCGAAAGTTGTATAATAAGATCAATCAGGAGGTAATAAATATGCCGATAACGATTGATGTTGAAGACAGCCAGATTTTTCAGCACGGTGTGCGACAAGGGCAGGAGATGGGCAAGGAGATGGGTTTACGTCAGGGCAGGCGCGATGGGCTTCTTGAGGGGCAGGAGATGGGCTTACGTCAGGGCAGGCGCGATGGGCTTCTTGAGGGGATAGAACTGGGGCTTGAGTTGAAGTATGGTGCGCAGGGGCTTGAGCTGATGCCTATGCTTAAAGTGGTTGATTCAATAGATAAATTGGAAGAGATTGAAAGTTTAATCAAGATGGCAGCTTCTTTGGAAGAGTTCAAGGGAAGGCTTAGATAATTGGTCAGGACAGACGCATTTGAAAAAATATGAATAAATTACCCATACTTTTAGTATCTGGCCGATGCTTTCTTGGATTCCTGCTTTGGCAGGAATGACAAAAAATGGCAGTGGAATGATCCTTTAGGTGTTCATATGTTCAGTTATGTCTGTCACTTCCCTGTTTTTTATCCTGTCATTCCCGCTAAAGCGGCGGGAATCCAGAGGTCGAAATGGCTATGGGCGCAATTATATGGCAGATATATAGATTATGTGTGCGATAGCGGGAAAGATTATTTTCAGAGGAGCACCTGTATCGGAGAGTGATATGGGCGCTATGAATAGTGTAATGGCCCATCGCGGCCCTGACGGGCATGGTGTGTTCATCTCACGCGATGGCAAGGTTGGCCTTGGGCACAGGAGGTTGTCTATTATTGATTTGTCACCGCTTGGCAGGCAGCCTATGCACTATCTTTGCCAAGGTAATAGACGATACTGGATTGTCTATAACGGCGAGATATATAACTATTCGCAGCTGCGCGCCGCACTTGACAAGGACGGGTACTCATTTCAATCGAACACGGACACTGAGGTCATCCCGGCCATGTATGACAGATACGGCACTGGCTGCCTTGAGCACCTGCGCGGCATGTTCTCATTTGCAATATACGATGAAAAACGCCGTACACTGTTTTGCGCCCGCGACAGGGTTGGGAAAAAACCCTTTAAGTATTATTTAAATAGTGATGTGTTTATTTTTGCCTCAGAGCTGAAGGCCATTCTTACACAAAAGGAATACCACAGGGAGCCAGACTACGAGGCTATTCACCATTATCTGACTTATCAATATGTGCCGTCGCCCCTGACCGGTTTTCTGGGAATTCAGAAACTCGAGCCGGCTCATTATCTGCTTATCGACATTGACACTATGAAGGTGACAAAGAAACGCTATTGGTCTTTGGACTATTCAAAAAAGTTAGAATTTACTGAGCAACAGTGGTGTGGCAGGATTATGGAAAAACTTGAGGAATCTGTAGGTATTAGGATGTGCTCTGACGTACCGCTTGGCGCGCTGCTGTCGGGCGGGGTTGACTCGAGCGCCGTAGTGGCGCTGATGAGCCGCTTAAGCAGCACACCTGTAAGGACATTTTCTGTGGGATTTGAGGAGGACAAATACAGTGAGCTGCGCTATGCGAGGGTCATTGCCAAAAAGTTCAAGACTGACCATACCGAGATGATTGTCACACCGGAGCAAGCCCCTGAAATCCTGCCGCGCCTTGCGCATATGTATGAAGAGCCATATGCTGATTCAAGCGCGCTGCCTTCGTACTATGTCAGCAAGCTCACGCGGCGGCATGTAACAGTTGCCCTCAACGGCGACGGCGGCGATGAGAACTTTGCTGGCTACGACCGTTACGCTGTCCACAAATTTGCTGGCATCGCCGCGCGCCTGCTGCCTAGTCCTGTGATTGCCGCAATCGGGCCAATTGGAACAGCTATTGCCGGTAGTTATAAGACCACATTTTTTAACCGTCTGGATCGTTTTATCTCAACCCTTCCGGATGACACACCGCGCAGATATGTTAATTTAGTCTGCTATTTTACAAACGAGCAAAAATGCAGCCTGTACAGCGAAAACTTCGCCGCGGTAACGGCAGCTGTTGACTCCTGTGTGCTCATGGAAGAGAGATTCAGGCAGCCCGGCGCCCTGACTAAACTTGATGCCGCATTGTACGCTGATTTTATGACCTATCTGCCTGATGACCTTATGGTCAAGATGGATATCGCCACAATGGCCGTGTCGCTTGAAGGGAGAAGCCCATTTCTGGATCACGAATTTATTGAGCTTACGGCTAAAATCCCATCGAATCTGAAACTAAAAGGGCTGAACTCTAAGAAGTATATCCTGAAAAAGGCTCTGCTGCCACTGCTTCCTAAAGAGGTGATGTACAGGCCTAAGATGGGCTTTGCCATCCCGCTGGATGTTTGGTTTAAGACTTCTCTGAAGGGCTATGCCGCCTCGATTCTGTTGTCGGAAAAGGCAATAGCACGCGATCTATTTAAGAAGGACGCCGTTGCAGCGCTCCTTGATGCCCACGCACAGACTAAGATAAACTGGGGCTATCACCTTTGGGCGCTTTTGATGCTGGAGTTGTGGTTTCGGGAGTTTTTCGATTGACGAATCGGCCAGAAACCAAACGGCACAAGGTTCTTCACCTGATAACCGGCATGGAAGTCGGAGGGGCAGAGAAGATGCTCCTGAGGCTGGTGCCGCCCATGGAGGGGGAGTGTGAAAACCGCGTGTGTGTAATCAAGGGCAGGGGCGCTCTTGGGGCACGGCTTGAGGACTGCGGTATCCCTGTCACATATCTTGAGCTGAGGAGGTCGTTTGATTTGCGGTCAATTGTGCGATTCAAGAGGCTTGTCGATGAGTTTAAGCCAGACATTCTCGTAACATACTTAATTCACGCTGACCTGTTTGGAAGGATATTGGGCAGGGCATTTGGCATAAGGAAGGTTGCGTGTTATCAGCGCGGCTCCCTTTTAAACTGGGAATTCCTTCGTATAGTTGACAGGCTTACCAAGCCACTGGTGGCAAAGTATATCACTCAGACCGAGACGGCAAAAGAGGAATTAAAGGCAGCGCTGAGGATTTCAGGAGATCTGATAGCCGTCATCGGCAACGCGGTCAACAGGGCGGCATTTGATTTTACAATCGATACGTCAGCAAAAAAAAGAGACTTTTTATTTATAACTTGGGGCATAATGGTATCGACATCGAATTTTA
>JADFXZ010000207.1 GCA_015233265.1 Nitrospirota bacterium | reverse complement strand
CAGTTCATACTGCTCATATGCGCCCTTTGCGAAATACTCACAGGCCAGCTTTTGAAATCCATAAGTGGACATAGGAGGCGGGCATTTCATCTGTTCCCCCTCAGGGGTTGGATAGGTGGTGGTGCTTTCAAACACCATCGAAGAGGATATGACATTTATCTTCTTTAGTTTCCTTGTCTGAAACGCCCAAATGGCCGCGTCAAACGCCGCCGCGGTGATTCGCTCGTTTTCGGCAATCAAATCATAGGCCAGCTCATGGAACAGGGAAATCCCCCCTATGATTGCCGCAATTGCAACAATCTGGTCACAGTCACTCAGAAGCTCCTTCAGAAGTCCAACATCCTTGGCGTCGCCCTCGACGAAATGAAACATAGGGTGGGAATCGTAGGACTTTTCCACTTTGCCGTATTTTGAGAAGTTATCTATCCCAACTACCTCATGCCCGTAATATAGGAGTTCCTCCACAAGGTAACCGCCTATAAAGCCGGCTGAGCCGGTTACAAGAATCTTCATATATATCTCTCCTTAGTGTTTTAGTTGCTTTCGCTCATGGCGCGGTATTGAGCAATATGTTTTAATTGGTCGATGGTTGCCGCTGCAGTGCCGCGTTTTTTAACTACCATGCTCGCAGCTAAATTAGAGATAAAGGCAGCTTCGTGCATAGATGCCCCTGAGATATACGCCAGAGTAAACGTCGAGATTACAGTATCACCAGCTCCGGTAACGTCAAAGACTTCTGTGGCGAATGCCGGAATGCTATGGATTTCATTATCATAGAACAGGCTCATACCCTCATTGCCACGCGTTATTAAGACTGCACCGCATTTGAGATCCTTCTGAAGTTTGCGGCCAGCCTTCTCAAGAGACTGTGCATCTCGTATCGATATGCCAGAGCCTTCTGCCGCCTCTTTTTTATTGGGAGTAATAAGCGAGACCTCTTTGTAATAATGAAAATGCCCAACTTTGGGGTCAACCGCAACAAAAAGGCCGCCTGCTGCCCTGGACTGTTCCATCAGGAATTTAATAAGCTGCGGAGTTATCACGCCTTTTTTGTAGTCAGAGACGATGACGGCGTCAAATTTATTTATATTTGAGGCTATGAAGCCGGTTATGTTCCTCAGGGTCTTGACACCGATAGGCTGCCTTTGTTCTCTGTCAAAGCGCACGATTTGCTGAGTACTTGCCCATACCCGTGTTTTAACAGTCGTTGGGCGATCGTCACGGACAAGGCCGGAGATGTCGATTTTTTTATCTTTTAGGAGCGAACATATGATGCTGGCATTGTGTCCGTTACCTACTATCCCGCACAGATAGGCATGACCACCCAAATCAGCTATATTATTGGCCACGTTTCCCGCACCGCCTGGCAAATAGGTCTCACTAACGACATCAACTATAGGCACAGGGGCCTCTGGGGAGATTCGCTCGGCGTTGCCCCACACGAAGTGGTCTAAAATAATATCTCCGATTACAAGGATTCGTTTGCCAACAAATTTATCAACAATATCAGGTATTTTTTTTAAATCCATCAGTTTAACCGGAGCGCGCCATCCCGCAAAAAACAACACCACATGGATCTCAATGTCAAGAGGGGTCGAATCGATTCCCTGCCGCAGCTATTCAATTATTTTGGCTACCTTATAAAAGCGTTCTGTCTTATCTGGGGCATTTAAAAGGGCTTCCTGTCTTGGCAGCGGAGGCTCTATTTCGTCTTGCCGATAGACGTTTTGAAGCGGCAGGATGTGGGAAGTCGGCTCAATGTCAGTGGTGTCGAGTTCGTTGAGTTTTTCTATGTATGACAAAATATCGCTTAACTGCCTGCCAAGCGCCGCTGTCTCATCGGCGCTTAACCTCATGCGGGCAAGTGCGGCTATGTGTGTTACGTCCTGTTGCGTTATATTAGCTGCCATGGGTCATCCTCTTTATGTGTTTCCTTTATATTTTTTCCAGATTCGCGTATTTAAGTGCAAGGCGTTTGACGCCTACGTTGGGGAAGTTTACCGTTACCTTGATGTCGTTTTTTTCGCCGTAACAATCCCTGATTACGCCGATTCCCCACTTAGGGTGCTTAACCCGGCAACCAGTGTTATAGGGAAACTGCACAGGCTGCTGCTCGGGCTGTGCCTTTGAGGCAGCGTTTGACGGTATAGCGTTTTTCTCTATCCAGAGGCAGCAGTCCTTGGGTATGTCCTTTAGAAAACGTGAAGGCTCCTGATTCTGAAACTTTGCGTATAACCGGCGCTTTCTTGCCCCTGTCATAAATAATATGTCCCGTGCGCGCGTCATCCCAAGATAAAAAAGCCGCCTCTCTTCGTCGAGTTCTTCGCTGGTTTCTGTGGCCTTAAAATATGGAATCAGACCGTCTTCGAGGCCGCTTATAAATACCACGGGAAATTCCATCCCTTTGACGTTATACAGGGTCATTAAAGACACACAGCTCATCCCACGGGTGTCGTCATTGGTCGTGGTAAGCGACACGTTTGAGAGAAATTCGCCTAAGGGCAGCGCCCCTGAGCGGAACATTATCTCTGAAATATCATTAAGTGCGTTTTCATCGAGGGACTCTATGTAGCTCGTGTGTGTGCCTACTAATTTTATCGCCTCAGAGAGGGTAGTATGCTTATTTTCTGAAAGCAGGTCAAGCAGCGATACGAAACTACCTAGTTTCTCCTTTATCGAGGCGGAAAATCCCTTACCGCTGCAGAGCTTTACGATGGCCTTGTAAATGCTGATGCCTTCTTTTTTTGCCTCATTTTCTATTTTATTGAGTGTATTGGCGGTGATTCCTCTGTTGGGTTGGTTGATAATCCAGCGAATGCTGACGTTGTCGTCCTTATTCCATATCAACCTGAGATATGAGATTAGGTCCTTTGTCTCCCTTTTGTGGTAAATCGTCGAGCTGCCGATTACCTTAAACGGTATCCTCTCGTTTCTGAGCGCCTCCTCTATTACCCTTGACTGGAGGCTCACCCTGTAGAGAATCGCGATGTCGTTGTATGCGTAATTCCCTTTCAGATACAGGTCTTTTATGTTCTTAGCTATGTACTTTGCCTCGTCCTCTTCGGCCATGAACCAGTAGTGGCAGACCTTCTCTCCGGATTGCTTGTCTGACCAGAGGACTTTCTGTTTTCTGCATGTGTTTTTCGATATAATGCTGTCTGAGACTTTCAGTATGTTCTGTGTGCATCTGAAGGACTGCTCAAGCCTCAGGAGCTTGGTATTGTCAAAATCCTTTTCAAATTTAGCCAAAATATTTTCCGATTCGAAATCACGCGACTTATAAATAGTCTGGTCATCGTCGCCAGCTACGAGTATGTTGCCAGTGGCAAGGAGCTTGAGGAACTGGTACTGTGCATAGGTCGTGTCCTGAAATTCATCGACAAGTATATAGGAAAATACCTCGCGGTACCTGTTTAAGATTTCTGGATTTTCTTCAAATAGCCGTATCGTATATGAGATTAAGTCATCGTAATCAAGGGCATTTGTACGTCTCATCTCGTCCTGGTAGCGGACATAGACCTTGAGGAGTTTCTCGTCGAAATCGAAATTGTTATACGTACTGAGAAGCTCATCGGGGGTCAAAAGAGAGGACTTAAAGTAACTTATTTTGCCGGCGACACCCTTATACAGGGCCTCGTAGAGTTTCATATCATTGAGGATATGGCGAATCAGCCTGCACTGGTCTTCGCTGTCATATATTACGTAATCGTCATCTATCCCGAGCGCCGCTTTCTCCTTTTGCAAAATGCGATTGCACTGAGAGTAAAAAGTCCCTACCCACATGCCCTGGAGGTTATTGGCCGGTTCACCGCCTATTGCATAGGCAATCCGGTCTCTCATCTCGTCTGCGGCCTTATTGGTAAGCGTTACGGCAAGCGTTGTGGCATACTTTTCCCTGTCCTTGTTGTAAAGGTAGGTGTACTTGTGGGTTATGAGCTGAGTCTTGCCACAGCCCGCCCCCGCAAGGACAAGCACGGGGCTGCCCATATAGTCTATGGCTGCCTCTTGCTGCTGGCTTA
>JADFXZ010000206.1 GCA_015233265.1 Nitrospirota bacterium | reverse complement strand
GTTATTTCCTGTTCTTAAAAGCATGGATTCCTGCTTTCGCAGGAATGACAGACAATAAATTCATAGTGCGTTTGCTCTGACCTCTCGTCGCCTCAGTTTGAAAAATATATATAAAAACTGCTATTCTCTATACGGCGATTGCACAGTAGGCGTTGCTCTGGACTATCGCTATCAATTTATTCTCAGGAGGTCTTAATAATGAAGTATCTGTTTACACTGCTGTTTCTGTTAATTGCCGCACCGGCGTTTTCAGCCGACGCACCGTCTGCCGTGGACAAAGGGGATACGGCTTGGATGCTGGTCAGTGCCGCGATGGTGATGCTTATGACGCCAGCCCTGGCAATGTTCTATGGCGGCATGGTCAGGCGCAAAAACGTCCTCTCCACAATCATGCAGAGTTTTGCCGCCCTTGCCTTGGTGAGCCTTCAGTGGATACTGCTTGGCTACAGCCTTGCCTTCGGGCCGGATTTCCACGGCATAATCGGCGGGTTGGACTGGGCTGGTCTCAGGGGTGTCGGCCTTGAGCCTTCGACATACGCCCCGACTGTGCCGCACATGGCCTTTATGATTTATCAGGCGATGTTTGCCGCCATTACGCCTGCCCTTATCACAGGGGCATTTGCCGAGAGGATGAGGTTTTCCGCCTTCATGGCATTTACTTTCATATGGGCGCTGTGTGTCTATACGCCGGTTGCCCACTGGGTATGGGGCAAAGACGGCTGGATGTCTCAGATAGGAGTCATGGACTTTGCCGGCGGCATCGTTGTGCATGTTACGTCGGGGTTTTCGGCGCTGGCCGCGGCCTTGTATTTAGGTAAGAGACAGGGGTTTCCACATGACATGATGTCTCCTCACAATCTGCCGTTGACGGTAATTGGGACGGGGCTTTTGTGGTTCGGGTGGTTTGGATTCAACGGCGGAAGCGCCCTGTCATCGGGGCAGCTCAGCACACTGGCATTTGTTACCTCTCATACCGCCGCCGTTACGGCCACATGCGTGTGGATGACGCTTGAGTGGCTGCACAATGGTAAACCGACCATGTTTGGCGCCGCAACGGCCTGCATAGCCGGTCTGGCCACGGTAACTCCGGCGGCAGGGTTTATCTCGCCTATGGCCGCAGTAGCAGTTGGTTCACTTGCCGGTGTGGTGTGTTACTTTGCGCTTACCTTAAAACCTCGCTTTGGGTACGACGATTCCCTCGACGCCTTCGGAGTTCATGGGGTGGGTGGCTCTATTGGCACGATATGTGTCGGTCTGTTTGCCTGCAAGGCATTAAACACCCAAGGCAATGACGGTCTGCTCTACGGCAACGCCAAACAGTTGTTTGTTCAACTTGGCGCGGTACTGACTGTGGCTGTTTTTTCATTTATTATGACCATAGTGATTTTTAAGGTTATCAGCCTGTTTACGGCTATCAGGGTCAGTCCTGAAGACGAGCTTGAGGGGCTTGATACCACGCAGCACAATGAAAGCGGCTATTCTATGTAAATGACCAGTCTCTGGCACAGGGGGCGCGTTTACCCTCTATGCCAGAGGGATATCCATCTTCATTATCAAACCGGCACCGGGGGCGTTAATGGCCTGGAGGCGTCCGCCGTGTAGCAGCACTGCCCGCTCGGCAATGGCAAGCCCCACCCCAGCACCGCCGCTTTGGCGCTCATGTGCCTCGTTGACGCGGTAAAAGGGGCGAAATATGTCTTTGAGTTCATGCTCAGCAACCCCGGGCCCGTGGTCTGAGATCTCAATACGCGCCCAGAGGCGGCTTACAGATTCTTTTTTGCGTAGCGAGATTTCCACCGCCGTTGCCTCTTTTGTATATCTGACGGCGTTGCGAAGCAGGTTTTCAAGGGCCTGGCGCAAGAGTTCGCGGTTTCCGTTGAGCACAATAGGTGACTCTATGGTCGTAACCAGCACTTGCCGCCCGCTGCCTTTTGCCTCGAAATCCGCATCAGCGGCTATTTCCCTAATGAGTGCTGCTATATCAAGCGGCACCCGCTGAATCATGCCGTTGTCATTTTCCAGCCGGGTGAGCATCAGGAGCTGGCTTATCAAGTCGTTGAGCCGGTTTGATTCACGCTCAATCCGGTCAAAAGGGGCTGAGAGAGCCGGGCCAGCAGATTGGCGCGCCAGCTCAAGGGCAACATTAAGGCGAGACAGAGGTGAGCGCAGCTCATGCGACACGTCCCGAATCAGCCGCTGATGTGCCCCTACGAGTGTCTCTATGCGTATAGCCATTCTATCGACATCCCGCCCCAGCTGCGCTACTTCATTTTGCCGGTTGACCAAGCCCTCACCAACACGCGCCGAGAGATTCCCCTGCGCAAGCTGCTGCGTAACCCTTCGCAGTGTCCTCAGCGGCATGGTGCAATACCTGAAAAACCCGTACCATGTCAAGGCAGCCGCCACTACCGCCGCTGCAAGGCACGCGGCAATCAAGTGTGTCAAATTGTCAACTGTGGGCACAATGCCCTGCGTTACTGAGCCTTTGGCCTCCGGATAAGGCGGTGGCGCGGGTGGCGGGTGATTGGGCCTGCACGCAGATATATTTTCAGCCCCGGACATACATGTACCCTGTAATTGCCCATGCGGTGACACAAAGCCGCACTCGTCGCCTTCCTTTTTGCCATCACACGCCGCTATGGCCTCTGGCGGCGGGTGGTGGCGCTGTGGTGCTGTATCCTCAGCGGCAGATACGGCGGCAATAGTCATTATTAGAATCACAGCACATAATGCCGCCCGTGCAGTTGTCGATGTCATTTTACCAGCCATAGCGCCTAAACTTCAGCCGAATACAGGTAGCCAATACTGCGAACCGTCTTTATCCGGTCAGAGTCATCTGCCCGAGGCCCTAGTTTCTTACGCAGACTGCTAACATGCACATCCAGGCTCCTGTCATAGGCAAGCAGATTCCTGCCCATTGCCTGCTTTACCAGCTCGTCGCGGCTTACTACCTGCCCGGCCCTCTGCATCAATACCTCGAGAATAGCAAACTCGACCGAGGTCAGCTCAAGCCTGCAACCGCAGCGTATCACGTCGCGGGTTGCGCTAATCAGCTCGACATCCCCAACGACCAGCCTCCCAGCGTTGGCCTGTGCGGCAGCTGCAGCGGTCTCCACACGGCGCAGCACGGCACGAATCCTTGCAACCAGCTCACGCGGGTTAAAGGGCTTGGGCAGATAGTCATCCGCGCCAATCTCAAGGCCTACGATGCGGTCAATATCCTCGCCCCGTGCCGTGAGCATCAGCACGGGCACTCGGCAGGCCGCCCGAATCCTCCGCAGCACTTCAAATCCATTGGCGCCTGGCAGCATCACATCGAGCACTATCATGCAGTGTTGCCCCGAAACTGCCAGCTCTGCCCCCTTTAGCCCATCATGCACCGCCTCTATCGTAAAGCCCTCCGGCGTGAGATAGTCTCTCAGAAGATCGCAAAGCTCAGTGTCGTCGTCGATTATCAGTATAGTGTTTGTCATCATTCTGAATTAATTATAGACTATATCCGAGACGTTTGTCTGTTAAGAATTGTTAAAACAGAGGCCGTTGAATTTACAAAACTTTACAAATCCCCATGCAATCTTAACCCTACTTTACGTATGTATGGGTTATACTATATTTAACGTTGGATATAACGTTTATCTCAGAATTGCGGAGGTCACTATGCTAAAGAAAAAAGTAGCGTTACTAATCGTAGCGGCAGTGTTGGTATTACTGGGGGCAGCGGGCGCATGGGCTGATGGGGCAATGGGGTTGGCCTCAGTGCTCTATCCTGTTGTGGATACAGGGCAGATCACATGCTTCGACAGCACTAAGGCAATCACACCACCGTCTCTTGGGAGCGCGTTCTATGGACAGGATGCACAGTTTAGGGGGACTCAGCCGGCCTATACACTCAGTGCCGACGGCCTAACGGTCTATGACGGCAACACTGGCCTGATGTGGCAGAGGAGTCCGAACACCACCGGAAGCGCGCCGGTGACCGCCGACAAGCTCAGCTGGAGCGCGGCTCAGGCACGACCAGCGGCGCTTAATG
>JADFXZ010000205.1:510-4045 GCA_015233265.1 Nitrospirota bacterium | reverse complement strand
ATGTTTTAGCGCGTTTTCAAAAATCTTTCTTGGATATACATCACAGCGGTTGACCACCCCGTCGCTGATTATCTCCTCGGCTACCACTTCGTTAATCGTATTTAGGTAAAGCACAAGGAATTGCTCGTTTGCCTTTGAGCCGATGGATGCCCTCAGGTACTCAACAATATCGTCGGGGTTATTTATTGCCCTTCTTTTGATGTGTTTCTGCCGCAGATAGACGGTGCAAATATCTTTAACAAGTTTAATCAGCGTGGCAGACTGCGGGCCAATCCCTTCGACTTCCATCAGGGCGTCTTTGTCGGCGTCAAGAATGTTCTGGATGTTTCCGAATCGTTTGAGCAGCCTCTTGGCCTCCGGTTTGACGTCTTTTTGAGCGCGGGCAAAGGTCAGGAGCAGCTCACAGACCTCATATTCGGCCAGTGAACCCACACCTCGCTCCACATACTTCTTTCTCAGGCGCATACGATGCCCCGCATGGTGTGGTTTGCCGGATTTACCGGTATCAGGTTTAATATTCATATGCCGTTTTTGGACGCCTTGAGGCTTCCGATATTTGTAAGCCGCTTGCCGCCGCATGTAAAAATAACATATTTAGATATAACTTATCAATAAAGCCGCAGCGCAGGGCAAACGCATTTGAAACTTACACCCCTGTCCTTGATTCTCGCAAAAGCGGTAATATAAGGAAACCATTGCTCAGAGGCAAAGCTGCGGCCTCTAATGGACAGATCTTTGGTTAAGATATAGCTGATAAAGGCTATAGGAGGGAAGCAGATGAAAAGCAGGAGAAAGTTTAGTAAGGAGTACAAGGCAAAATCGGAAATATTGACCCCACCGCTAATCCAGTTGAGGAGGCGGCGGGGCTATTGGTAATTAGAAATTATACGTCAGATTCACGCCGTATATGAAATTCTGGTCAAGCGCGCCGTTTGGATTGTACGATGTGCCGTCAACCAATCTCTTGGCGTCGCCCGAAAGCGGAAACGTGTACATCACTATCGGCTGAATGGTAAAGTCCTTCACTACCGGAATCGTTATGCCTGCCATTAACATACCGTCGTGAAACGCGCTGTATCTTCTGCCTGTGTAGTCGCCTGAGAGGGTCGTCACAGGCACCCACGGCGCAAACGGCCTTATCGGTACAAACTGTGTAGTCCAGGATGACTCATACGTTTGCCAGTAGCCGGATGTGCCAACCTCAGCGCCGACGCTTGCGCCTAAGTCAAGCGTCATATCCTTCATAATCATAGGAAGCGGGATAGAATGGCTTAGGGCCAGATTAAAATACCACCCCGGATAGCTGGCGATATCTCTGTAAACTGTGAGGACTGGCTTTGTGATAACATCAAACGCGGCGGCCATAAATATCTCTGAGGTCTTCTTTGCATACTGCACTCCATAGTAGATATATCCGCCCGTCAGACTGAATACGCCCCATGAGCGCGTATAGCTGGCCTTGAGGTCAACCTCGTCAAAGCTGGCCTCTCCGGGAGAGTTTGGAACGAAACTCTGAGTTGCATACTCATTCGTGTCTATATTGCCCCAGGCGTTTACTGAAAAGCCCTGATAATTAAGCGTCAAGGACGGCTGAAATACCGCGCTGTGGGAACTGAGTTCGTATCCACGGAAATTATACCTATTAAATGTGCCTAGTGCGAGGCTGCCCGTGACATGGTCAGGCCCTGCCGTGCCTAACGCGGGGATTGGCTCATCCTTGGCCGCGGCCTTTTCCTCTTCGGCATATGCCGTGACGCCTGAGATGACCATTAACAGTGTGATTAATAACGCTACTAAAAATGCCCGTGTTACCTTTCTGTCCATTGTGTTACCTCCATTTTGTGACAGCGGCCCCAAAGCCGCTGCCCGGTAATAAATAATTACTATGACTCAAAGTCATAACCGTTTTCGCCGTGAACCGCCAGATCAAGCCCTGTGGCCTCATCCTCTTCATCAACCCTCAGGCCGACTATCACGTCAACTATCTTTAGTAATATAAGTGATGCTATAAACACGAAGACATAGGTGGCCACAACCGCCTCAAGCTGCGTTATCAGCAGTCCGGCGTTTCCATAAAACAAGCCATCCTTGCCGTCTGAATTTACCGCAACTGTAGCAAACAACCCCGTGGCAAGCGCCCCCCACGTCCCGCCGGCACCGTGGACGCCGATTACGTCTAGTGAGTCGTCATAGCCAAACTTGGGTCTGAGGCTCACAGCGGTATAACAAATGATGCCTGCCCCAGCACCTATTACAATAGATGAAAGCGGAGTAACATACCCCGCCGCCGGTGTTATGGCAACGAGTCCAGCAACAGCGCCGCTGGCGATACCAAGAGCGGTTGGTTTTCCCCTGTGAATCCACTCTACGAGCATCCACGCCATAGCCGCCATTCCAGTTGCCGTGTTTGTCGTTACAAACGCCACAGAGGCCAGTCCGCCTGAGGTCAGCGCGCTTCCCGCGTTAAATCCAAACCAGCCAAACCACAGCAGCGCGGCCCCCGTAATGGTCATAGGCAGATTGTGCGGAGGCATAGGCACCTTGCCGTAGCCCTTGCGTTTGCCTATCACTATGATAGCGGCAATAGCTGCAACCGCTGAGTTAATATGCACGACCGTACCACCGGCAAAGTCTATCGCCCCAAGTTTTGCCCCTATCCAGCCGCCGCCCCATACCCAGTGACAAAGCGGCGAATACACAAACGTCAGCCAAAGCGCCGAAAACAACATCAAGGCCGAAAATTTCATTCTCTCTGCAAACGCGCCGGTTATCAGGGCAGGCGTTATAATTGCAAACATCCCCTGAAACATCATAAACACCAGATGGGGAATCGTCTTTGCATAATCAGACGGCTCCTGACCCACTGTATTAAGCCCAAACCACTCAAAACCGCCTATCAGCCCACCAAACTTGTCCGGGCCAAACGAAAGCGTGTAGCCCCACAGTACCCATATAACGCTTACCATGCACAGAATTGCAAAACTCTGCATTATCGTGCCCAGTACGTTTTTCCTTCTGACCATTCCCGCATAAAACAGCCCAAGTCCGGGCGTCATCAACATTACTAGCGCCGTCGAAACAAGCATCCACGCAGTGTCTCCACTGTTTACGACCTTGGGGGGCGGGGGTGCGGCATCAGCCCCGAAGGCCGCCGTTGCTATAAACACTGCCCATACCACAAGTGCCGTCATTACCAGGAAAAACTTTCTCACCTCTGTCTCCTTTTGAAATATAAAAATTAGAGGGCGACCTCGCCCCTTTCACCAGTCCTTATTCTCATCGTGTCCTCTACGCTGGAGACGAATATCTTGCCGTCGCCAATCTTGCCGGTCCAGGCCGTCTTCTCTATCATCTTTACTACCTTTTCTGCCATATCTTCCGCCACTACAACCTCTATCTTTATCTTGGGGATGAAGTCAACTACGTACTCAGAGCCTCTGTATAACTCAGTGTGCCCCTTCTGCCGCCCAAATCCCTTGACCTCGAGCATTGTCATACCCTGAATGTTGATACCCGAAAGAGCGGCCTTTACCGC
>JADFXZ010000205.1:0-485 GCA_015233265.1 Nitrospirota bacterium | reverse complement strand
CCTCGACCTTTTTCATTAAAGCCTCCTTGTATAGTGCCTACGCGGCACATAGTTTTGTTATCAAAAAACGTGCCAAAACTCAACCTATTGATTAATCAAGATTATGCCTGCGGCCAGACAATACATAAATGTAGCGTCATACAATTATGTATTGTCTGTCAGGTAATATCTGCCGCCCGGCAGTGTAATTATTACCTATGCATTCTGCGAATCTCGAAGTCTGGATATGCAGTTACGGCAACTTCATTTTGGTCAAGCCCCTCTAATTCGACCTCAGCCGAGACCCTCAGCGGCACTATCTTATCGAGAATCTTAAAGAACACGTACATCACTACAAATACAACGACAGCGTTTGTGCAAACCCCTATGATCTCAGCAACAAGCTGTGAGCCGTCGCCGTAGAACAGCCCCTTAACCGTACCAGTGACGTTATTGAGACCGTCGCCGTAAGTGCCGTCGGCAAAAAGCCCAAGCGCTATTAGACC
>JADFXZ010000204.1 GCA_015233265.1 Nitrospirota bacterium | reverse complement strand
GGCTTTATGAGATCCTTGAGAGAATCAGCAACGGCAAGGGCAGAAAGGGCGATCTGGAGCTGCTTGAAGCACTTTCTGAAGACGTTAAGGCTGCAAGCCTCTGCGGCCTTGGGCAGACCGCCCCTAACCCGATACTCAGCACGCTCAGGAATTTCAGAGCGGAGTATGAGGCCCATATTAATGAAAAACGCTGTCCGGCGGCTGTCTGTAAGCCGCTGATTACGTTTACTATAGTTGACAATACGTGTACAGGGTGCATGGCTTGTGGCAGGGCATGCCCGACAGGCGCCATAACGGGCGAGAAGAAGAAGCCGCACTTTATAACACAGGACAAGTGCATCAAGTGTGGGTCGTGTTTTGACGTGTGCAAGTTTAAATCGGTGTCAAAGAAGTGATAGATCAGGAGGATTGGCGATGAGTATTAAGATAACGATAGACGGCAAAGAGGTGGAGACGCCCCAGGGGGCCACAATCCTCCAAACGGCCAGAGATAACAGTATTTATATCCCTACGCTTTGCGACAATCCAGCCCTTGAGCCATATGGCGGCTGCCGCCTTTGCCTTGTCGAGGTCGAGGGGATGCCTAAGCCTACAACTGCCTGTACAACACCGGTTACTGAGGGGATGAAAGTAAAGACCTCCACGCCGACGGTTGAGAGACTGAGAAAGACTGTTATAGAGCTTCTGCTTTCTGACCATCCCAATGACTGCATGATATGTGAGCGGGCGGGGGATTGTAAGCTCCAGGAATATGCCTATGTCTACGGCCTCAGACAAAACAGGTTCTACGGCAAGAGAAGGCAGTATACGAAGCAGGACAATAATCCATTTCTCGAGAGAGATATGGACAAGTGCATTCTCTGCGGTCAGTGCGTTCGGGTATGTGATGAAGTACAGGGCGTAGGGGCGATAGATATAGCCTACAGGGGGTTTGACGCAAAGGTATGCCCGACATTCGAGCGGGATTTGGACTGTGAGTTTTGCGGACAGTGTGTCGGCGTATGCCCTACGGGCGCGCTTACTGGACGCATTTGGGCAAAGAAGGGACGCTCAATTAACGTAAAAGAGGTCGAGACCACCTGTTCATATTGTGGCTGCGGCTGTCAGCTCAATCTCCATGTGCGTGATAACGAGATAGCCCGCGTGACATCCAAACCAGATAATCATAATCAGGGATGGCTTTGTGTTAAGGGCAGGTTTGGTTATGAATTCATCAACAGCCCAGACAGGCTCAAGACCCCATTGATAAAAAAAGACGGAGAGTTCAAAGAGGCAACGTGGGACGAGGCCATCTCATATATTGCGACAAGGTTTAAGGAGATAATCAAAGCTCATGGCCCGGACGCCATAGCAGGACTGTCTTCGGCTAGATGTACGAACGAGGAGAATTTCCTGGTTCAGAAATTTATGCGCGCAGCGATAGGGACAAACAACGTCGACCACTGCGCCCGTCTCTGACACAGCCCCACGGTGGCCGGTCTGGTCACAGTATTTGGCTCTGGCGTAATGACAAACTCTGCCGCGGAGGCAGCCAATAACGACGTGATATTCGTTATTGGCTCAAACACGACGGAAAACCACCCGATTGTTGCGTTGAGAATGAAAAAGGCGGTGAGAAAGGGGGCAAAGCTGATAGTTGCCGACCCGAGGCGTATCCCTCTTGTTAAACATGCCCATTTATGGCTCAAGCAGAGGCACGGCACAGATGTGGCTCTGATTAACACAATGATGCATGTGATGATAAAAGAAGACCTGATAAACAAGAAGTTCATAGAGGAACACACGGAGGGCTTTAATTTGGTCGCCGAGGCGGTAGAGGGATTTACGCCTGAAGAGGGCGAAAGGATAACCGGCATACCGAAAGAGAAGATAATCGAGGCGGCCAGGATATATGCAGCAGGGAAAAACGCCGCCATATATTACACAATGGGCATCACCCAGCACAGCCACGGCACTGACAATGTCTTCAGTCTGGCCAACCTTGTCCTGTTGGCAGGCAATCTTGGGCGCGAGAGCGTCGGGCTAAATCCACTCAGAGGGCAAAATAACGTCCAGGGGGCAAGTGATATGGCCTGTGCCCCAAACGTATTCCCTGGTTATCAAAAGGTCACTGACCCGGAGGCGCGTGCTAAGTTTGAGGCACAGTGGAAGGTAACACTTCCAGACAAAATAGGCATGACGGTAACAGATATGATAGCCTCCGCCGATGCCGGCATACTAAAGGCGCTCTATATCGTGGGAGAAAACCCGGTTGTCTCTGACGCCGACCAAAACCACACCGTTGCCGCCCTAAAGAACCTTGAGCTTCTGGTAGTGCAGGATATATTTATGACAAAGACAACGGAGCTGGCCCATGTTATTCTGCCTGCCGCGTGTTTCGCCGAAAAAGAAGGCACGTTTACCAACACAGACCGCCGTATACAAAGGGTAAGAAAGGCCCTTAACCCGCCTGGCAACGCCAGAGATGACTCATGGATAGTCAGAGAACTCTCACGCGCGATGGGTTATGAGATGAAATATAAGAATATGTCAGAGGTATTTGACGAAATTGGGCGGCTGTGGAAAAACGTAGCCGGTATAAACTATGAGCGCATAGACAAACACGGGATTCAGTGGCCATGCCCGTCCACAGACCACCCCGGCACGCCATTCATGTTTAAAGATGGATTTCCTATTGGCAAGGCCAAGTTCACGGCAGTGAAGTTCAGACCATCGATGGAGCTTCCTGACGAGCAGTTCCCCTTTACGCTGTCAACTGGCAGACAGCTTCTTCACTACCACACGGGCACAATGACGCGCCGTGTCAAGGCAATAGACACAGCCGCACACGATGCATATGTAGAAATCAACCCTGCAGACGCAGGTCGGATGAGCATAGACAATGGCGCCACAGTGCGGGTTACATCGCGCAGAGGCTCAATAACACTAAAGGCAAAGGTTACCAGTGTACCAGGAGTCGGTGTGCTGTTTATCCCATTTCACTACAGGGAGGCAGCCGCCAACGTGTTGACAAACCCTGTATATGACCCAATTTGCAAGATACCGGAGCTGAAAGTCTGTGCCGTAAAATTAGAAAAGATACAGGAGGACAAAGACAATGCCGCTTGACCCTACAAAACACGCTGACTGGGAAATAGCCGAGGCAGCGGAGAAAAACTTAAAGACAGTATATCAGCTGGCAGAAGAGTTAGGCCTTCCAAAGGACGAACTCCTTCCCCACGGGCACTATGTAGCAAAAATAGATTTTAAGCGCCTGTTAAGCCGTATGTCCAGCAAGCCAGACGGAAAATATGTCGATGTAACCGCCATAACCCCAACTCCACTTGGAGAAGGGAAATCGACATCGACTATCGGCCTCGTCCAGGGGCTTGGCAAGAGGAAAAAGAGTGTCATAGCGGCAATCAGACAGCCCTCCGGCGGTCCTACAATGAATATTAAAGGCTCGGCAGCTGGCGGCGGACTTTCGCAGTGCATCCCGCTGACCCCGTTTTCGCTTGGCCTCACGGGCGATATAAACGCCATAATAAACTCCCACAATCTCTCGATGGTTGCGCTGACTTCAAGAATGCAGCACGAGCTCAACTACACAGACGAGCAGCTTGCTAAGAGAAAGCTCAGGCGTCTGGACATTGACCCACGCAGAGTACAGCAGGGCTGGATAATGGACTTTTGTGCCCAGTCACTGAGAAAGATGATAATTGGCATAGGCGGCAAGATGGACGGCTACATGATGGAGTCCCGTTTTGATATAGCCGTCTCGTCAGAGATAATGGCAATACTGGCAGTGGCAACCGACCTTAAAGACTTTAGACAAAGAATGGGCAAGATAGTCGTGGCCTATGACAGAAAGGGCAATCCCGTTACCACAGGGGATTTAGAGGTAGACGGTGCTATGACCGCCTGGATGGTAGAGGCGTTAAACCCGAATCTGCTTCAGACCATAGAGGGACAGCCAGTGCTGGTTCATGCCGGACCGTTTGCCAACATTGCCATAGGTCAGTCTTCGATTATAGCAGACAGAGTCGGCCTGAAACTTGCTGATTACAACGTGACAGAGTCG
>JADFXZ010000203.1 GCA_015233265.1 Nitrospirota bacterium | reverse complement strand
AGTGTCTGACCTCCGGCAGGATACAAGGGTGCGGCCTGATAGAGGACGTTACTAAGTCAGTTAAAAAAGAGTGTATCTCAGCCAAAACATATCCAGGCAGCTATCTCACACATCAGAATATAAAAGATATTGTGGTCTGGAATTTGGATATGACAAAGAGATATCCGCCATATTACAGTTATCCGGCGTCGGAAACATTAACAGTGATGTCGTCCCAGTCGCTGAAGCATCGCGATATACAAAATGTAAAGATATATCTGTCTGCGAACAAAGTTGCTGAGTTATCGTCATCGGATTATACGTGTAACACATCGACGGGAGAATTGACAATCAAATACTCATCTGTGGCATGGAGATATGACGCCGTGACCGTAGAGTATGATTACGTTGTAAGAAACTACTCTATCGATGCGACAAACGGCTGTATAAGGGTATCAAAGACCTCGCCGGACATAAACACGGGAGATGTGTTGTATGTCGATTACAAATGGACGGAGTCAACGATTAAGGCCGGAGGCTACCTTATAGAGCTGCAAGATGCGTGGATTGGGGACAAGCGTTTGCACTGGTACGTCTCGTTTAAGGGCACGTTATGCTGGCTGCAATGCTCTGATTTTGTAGGCTGGGAAATCGGAGACCGTGTCATGATATTAAAGGGCGGTATCGGCAGTGTCGGAACGACATATAGCGTATCGAAATACGTCATGTCAGCCCGCTCACAGTTTTTGGAACATAAACATATAGTTTCGTTCAAGGCATATAACCAAACCAAAACGATTCTTTACCAAAATGAAGTGGATTATACGTTGGACAGAGAAAACGGCGTATTTGCCGAGACTCCATTTAGCGCAATTAGAGTTGGCTGGATTTGGGTAGAATATACCTATACGGAAGAGTCGTACATACAGACGCACAAGTGTCGCAATAAAGATGATGCAAATAAAACGCCGGAAGAGGACAGAATATTAAGCCATTCCTGCGTTGCCTATACACTAGATCGAAAGAGTGACCTGATATTGCCAATCCGCACAGGGGTGAGCAAGTGAAGATAAGCATTTCTGGAGCTGATAAAATCAGCCGCCAGCGGTTTTTGTGGGGCCGCCTCGATAAAATGAACTATGACGATGATACAGCCGATGTTGTGATCCTTGACCAAAACTTAACAGATACCGAAGAGAGCTATAAAAACGTGCCGATATATTACAACTGTGAACCGGACATGGTGGAGCGCAGTAACGGCGCTCTTGATGGGGCTGCTACAGCCTTTGAGAAAAACGATAAGGTTCATGTTCGTTACACGTTAGAAAATATCAAAGACAAGACAGAGCTTAAAATTGTCGGGTTCTTAGAGGATAAAAAGCCGTGCGGGTATTATCTGCTGCTCGTCTATATACGCAATACGTCGAACGAGCCAGACGGATATGAGTATAGGTTAGTCTACGACAAGTTGGCCTCTGGAGGGGATTACCGGACGTTGGTATATCTATTCGATAAGCAATTAACAAAAATTAAAGCAACTGGATTAATGAAAGGAAAACTGACAATCTCCGATACCGGCCTGACTTTAAACGTTCAGTCAGGCGACGGGGTCTATGCGGCGGAGCTGCCTTCTATTTTTGTCTATAACGACACGATAGACTATGCCGAATTTATGAAGACCTCATGGAGATCAAGTTTGACGGTGCTCTACCAGCAGAGAATAGTTGGCAGCTATTATGTCAGTAACTGGACTAAAACCGGCAGCCAGTATACCGAAGACAGGACGCAGTTTACGCGTATGTCCGGCAGCAGACACGCCTATACAAACGGCTCTGATGGATATATAAATGCCTGCATGTTCAAAAACCGGCAGGATCTGCTTGGCACTGGCGTAATGTACAGAGAATTGAGCCTATTCCCAGAGGACGAGTTTTATCAGTTGTGGAATAACGATATAGCCTATAAGACAAAACCAGACGACAGCGCCTATATCGCCGGCCAGTCAATAGGCAGTGATTATATCACCGGCACACCCTGGCAGACAGGATACACTTGGATGACCTTTCAGGTAATAGATGTCTTTGACAAGGACAATGCCCTTGTTAAAACAGAAAGCAATATCATCCCAAAGGGAGGCAGCGCCCAATGGCCTTATACCCTGGATTTAGTTGTGACGAGCAGGTGGTACACAGCTAACCTTGAACATGCGCTTGGTCATGGCGGTCCCGAATACGATTTCTGGACTACGACGGAGACATGGCAATATAACGGCCAGACGGCTATCTTCGATGTCTTATGTATAAGGGTAGAAAGGTTGATGGTGGGGGGGGTAGAAGTCGAAAAGGCCGAATACGAGGAAACGCGCTATGACAGCAACCAGCTTGATTGGATACCGGGGGCAACACCGGCGATGACGCTGGTAAGCCAGTCAGGCGATGCGCACGGGGGTTATGGAGACGGAGCCGCGGCGGCAGTCGGCAGCGTTACCGGCCATGACAAGTTCAATGCCGAGCTGAAAGTCGAGTCCTTTATAAATCCCTCAACAGGGCGTGAAAATGTTCGCTGGCAGCCGGTTTCTATCGGAGAAAAACACTCGTCCAGCAAATCAGGCTACAGAGATATACATGTAATGGCCTTCGATAATATGGATGGCGCGAATAATTTCATTATAATATATAAGAAGACTTACGTGTATTATCTTGACTCAAACGATACGCCGAATGTAAACGACGGAACAACTCCGATACCTGTGATAGTACGAATCGACAAGCCTGCGGTTGCATCCTTCCACATCGCATATAAAACAAAGACGGGCGGCCTAACAAAAATTGGTATATCTGGAGGAGACATTCGCGCGGCTTCGTGCCAGATAAATAAGGGCAATATGGCCTATACATATACGACATGGGGTAACAATCACTTCTTGCACAGGATTATAGGCGTAATAAATATGTCGAGTGGCAAAAGAAGCGAGTGGCAGACACAAGATGATAATGTCGAGTTAAACGGCTTCAGTCATTTTAACGCGGCCGCTATCGGGATATTGTAATTTGGTAACGTAAGCAATAGATAGAGCGGACAGCAGTCCGCAGGAGAAAAGCCCTCCCAAAGACCCGGTGTTAGCGCACCGGACGGGATAACCCGCTGCCATCCACACCCTAGCCAGGGCGGATATAGTGTAGCAATGGTATCCCGTTAATATCAATTAAATTTTAACGGAGGGATCGCTATGAAAAGTTTTTTGTCGTATCTTGGCGGCAAATCGTTGCTTGCCAGAAAGATTATCCCCATGATACCGGAGCATACGTGTTATTGCGAGGTATTTGCCGGTGCGGCATGGATGCTGTTCAAAAAAGAAGAATCACAGGTTGAAATTATCAATGACATCAACCAAGACCTTACCACTCTTTACAGGATAGTAAAATTACATGTTGACGAGTTTGCCAGATATTTCAGGTATATCTTGGTAGCGCGGGATGAGTTCAACCGGTTTTTGGGGGAAAACCCTGAATCTCTGACAGACATTCAGCGGGCTGTCCGGTTTTATTATCTGCTGAAAACCGGATTTGCAAGCAAGGTTTGCCAGCAGACCTTCGCAGTGTCCACAGTGAAAAAATCCAGAATAAATCTGCTAAGGCTGGAAGAGGAGTTGTCTGAAATACACTTACGGCTGTCCAGGGTATCCATTGAGAACTTGCCGTATCAAAAGTTTATCGAGAAATATGACCGGCCTCACACGTTTTTCTACATAGACCCGCCGTATTACGGATGTGAGGACTATTACGGCAAGACTATCTTCAATAGGGATGACTTTATGAAATTAAGAGACCTGTTATTGTCGATACAGGGCAAGTTTATCATGTCCATAAACGACGTCGACGAGATAAGACAGCTCTACGGCGGGTTTACCATCGAGGAGGTTGAGACAGCATATCATGTGAGCCAAAAGAGAAAGGTGATCGAGCTTTTGATCAGGAATTATTGATAGTGAGGTAGTGAATTAATGCGGAATGTGTCAGGATATTGACGGAATAGAAAAAATTTGCAAAATCGCCTGATAAGATTTGCAAAAATGGGTGGCTAGTTATA
>JADFXZ010000202.1 GCA_015233265.1 Nitrospirota bacterium | reverse complement strand
AGGCCGTCAGTGAGACGATAGCCGACAAGTTCAGGGATTACGTCTTAGGCAAAGAGAACGAGCAGCGCAACTCAGAGCCGAAGGGCTTAGTCCGCCGTATCTTTGACCGGATAGTTGAGTTCACTGAAAAGTTAAAGAATTACTTGAACGATAGAGGGTTTAAATCTGTCAACGATATATTCGGCGAGGCGTATCGCGGGGAATTGGCAGGGAAGGTGGCAGAGCGCGGCAGTAAAGATGTAAACTACTCGATGAAGAAAGAGGACTTAGAATCCAAGCCGGATGTGAAGGTGGCGAGACTTGATGATAGGATGTTCAGCCCTGCTTTATGGAAGGCAAGAATAGATGCCAAGAAATGGGCAAAAGAGAATATACAAGGTAAATCACCTATCAACAAAGATACTGGTTGGAAGATTGACATAACAGGCAATGGGATTGATAAGGCATTAAGCGGGGAACGACAAGCGCCAATTGACCACATAGAAGCTGTTAGGGCAATCCCTGAATTGATAGAAAATTCTGTCTTAGCTGAAACGCGACCAGATAGAAACAATGACCCGCATATTAAAAATATCCACATATTTTACGCACCGTTGGAGATGGGCGGTAAACTTTATAGGGCGAAGCTGACTATAAAAGAAAGAAATGACGGGAAACGATTCTACGACCATAGCCTCATAGAAATGGAAAAGCCAGCTGCGGGTACAGATTTGCGGGCGGAAGATACCTTTACAGGCAGCGCGTCTCGTCCGATGCAGCAGGCTCGTTCTATTAGTGTAAAGGATTTACTCAAGGATGTCAAGACCTCTGACGGTAAAAATATTGGTGAGCAGACCGGGGCAGAGCCGGGGGTTGATTACTCGATTAAGAAAGACGAGGCCGCCAAAGAGGAGCAACCTAAGACTAAGTGGCAGCAGTTGAGAGAGAAAAACAAGGCTATCAACGCCGTATCAGAAGCCGTTAAGACGCGCAAGGACGAGATAAAGAGCATATTAACGCCTATGTCTATGGGCGAGGCGGCTAAGACGACCGGCGGTATCGTAAGAGAGAACGTAGCGGAGATGGTTAGGAAATATGACGTTGCCGAAAAGTCTATGAAGACAGCCCGTGACTTTTTCGACAAAGAAGGCAAAGGCATGAACGTAGACTTTATGGATAATATTGAAACCGGCAACGGGCAGGTTGACTCAAGGATGCAAAGATTTGCAGACGATTTAAGAAAGGCATTTAATGACCGCGTAGAGCAAGTGAGAGCGTTAGGCACGGGGAAACTTAAACAAGTGGTTGAAAATTATTTCCCTCATATATGGAAAGACCCTGAAGCGGCTAAGACCTTTGTCGCAGAGTTCTATGCTAAGCGGCCATTCCCGGGGTCAGGGGCATTTCTTAAAAAACGTAGTATCCCGACAGTTAAAGACGGTCTGGCCGCAGGGCTTGAACTGGCATTCGACAATCCCGTAGAGATAGCCCTGCACAAGATGAGGGAAATGGATAAGTATATTATGGCTCATAAGTCGCTAAACGAAATGAAGGCTAAAGGGCTTGCTAAGTATGTAAAGATTGGCGGTGATGTGCCGGACGGCTGGCAGAAGATAGACGACAAGATAGCTACTGTATTCGGCGCGCCTGAAATCAAGATAGCTGACTTAACTCCGGCTGAACGTGAAGAGGCTGAACAGATGGCTAAGATAACCGGCAAGTCTGTTGAGGACGTGATACACGGCGAAGAGTTTAAGAAGGTTGCAGGGCTTAGAATCATGGGCAATTATTACGCGCCCGCGGAGGCCGCACGGCTGATTAACAACTACCTGAGTCCCGGACTCCGTGATAAGTCACAACTGTTTAGAGACTACCTCGGCGCAGCCAATGTAATGAATCAGTTTCAGTTAGGCTTTTCAGCCTTTCACGGCGGCTTCATCACGATTGAATCTATGGCATCTAAGTTTTCACTTGGCTTGCTGAAGGCAATCCGCGGCGACGCGGCAGGCGGTTTAAAAGATATGTTGGGTACTCCGGCTGCGCCATTTGAGTATTTTAAAAAGGGAAACCAGCTCATGAACGAGTGGGATAAGCCAACAGGTGAAGGAGAGATAGGGAAGATAGCCGCTGCGCTACAAGCCGCCGGCGGGCGTGCCCGCATGGATAAGTTCTATCAGACGCAAATGACAGAAAATATGATGAAGGCATTTCGTCAAGGGGATATGTTCGGGGCGGCATGGAGAGCGCCATTTGCGCTTGTCGAGCTGGCCGCAAAGCCAATAATGGAAGGATTTGTACCGCGCATGAAGTTAGGCTCGTTCTATCACATGATGGAAATGGAGATGAAAAACAATCCGAATATGTCACATGAGGAGTTAAGGGCTGTAGCCGGTAAAGCATGGGATTCTATCGACAACCGCATGGGGCAGCTGGTTTACGATAATTTGTTTTGGAACAAGACGACCAAAGACATAGCGATGGCAACTGTCCGGTCAGTAGGTTGGAACTTAGGCAGCTTTAGGGAAATGCTTGGCGGCATGAAGGACATAGGCAGCGCGGGCATGAAGTTAGCCAAAGGAGAAAAACTATCAGCCGACATGATGACGCACCGGATGTCTTATCTTATTGGTATGCCGATTATGGTTGGTCTGATGGGCGCGGCAACACAATACCTGATGACCGGTAAGGGCCCGGACGACCTGAAGGATTACTACTTTCCTAAGACTGGCAATCTTGACGAACACGGGCGACCAGAACGAATCATGCTGCCGTCATACATGAAAGACGTTGCGTCATACACTCAACACCCAGGGCAGACATTAGCCAACAAGCTGCACCCTATGCTTGCGCTTGCGGCGGAGATGTTGAATAACAAGGATTACTACTGCACAAAGATAAGAAACGAAGACGACTTGATGATTAAACAGGCGTTATCTCTGGCCGAACACGCGGGGAAATCGTTTATGCCATTTGCCGCACGGGGCGTACAGCGTAGCATGAAGCTCGACAATGGGCAGGTCAGCGCAAAAACGCTATTGCCAATGATAGGGATTACTCAAGCCCCGGCATATATCAACAAGACTCCGGCTGAGCGCATGATGAGCGATATGGTACAAGCAAAAATGCCGCAGACAGGCCGGACACAGGAGCAGCAGGATAAACGCGACCTCAAGCAAAGCATAGAGCGGCAAATGAAGATCGACCCGCAGGCGGCGCAGCAGATGTTGAAGGACAACGCAGGCAAGCTGTCAACACGGGATAGGTTAGATATTATGAAATCACGTAACCAGACGCCGCTAACGTCGGCTTTTAACCACTTAGGATTCGACGAGGCCGTCAAGGTGTTTCAAGTAGCCAACACTGAAGAGAAACAAAAGTTACAGCCGCTACTACAAAAGAAGTATCAGGGCACACTCAAGAGTCAGCCGATTGACCAGCGTGCGGCCACGATGCAGCAGTACAAGGCGGCGGTGGGGAGGTAGTAAATGCTGGGTCAAACTATCTGGCAGGCATTAATTCAAGATACATAGAACGTGTCTGGTTATCTATGTCAACATCTGAAATATATCTAAACCCATTCCTTATGTAAAAATTCAATACATTCTGTTTGTTATATGCGTCTACGGTTACAAACCTACATCCTGTTTTGTTGCTATGAATAAAAAATTGTTTAATAAATTGAATAATGTCACACCCAAAGGATTGGCCTTGGAATTCAATACCCACACCAAGCCTCCCTATTTTTACAGCAGGATAATATCTGTAATATTTTTCATGTGGTATATTTTTTCTTAATTTTTTACATTTATGAGAAGTATCAACATCAATGCGGTCATTGAGAACGCTAAAAAAGGCAACAGTTTTCTGAGTAATTGAGTCTTCCCATACGTATGTAACGGCTAATAGCTCTTTAACATGTTCTATTGCAGCATTGAAGAAAAAATCATTCAAATCATCATTGCCACAATCAAAAGATTTTAATTTATGTGACAATGATATTTTGCTAAATTCGAGAGTGTAAACTAAACTGTGTAAACATCCGCATGGTAGAATAGGGATATAAAAAAAGGAGGTAAGCAAATGAAGGTATTTAAGAAG